>JALOQW010000277.1 GCA_025459275.1 Pirellula sp. | reverse complement strand
CCCGCTTCGGAGCCCACGGCGAAGACGGGGACAATGTTCGGATGTTCCAGACCCGCAGCGACGCGAGCCTCTAATTGGAAGCGTTGTCTCGTGATCGGATCAATTGCATGCCCGTACGGCAACACCTTAAGGGCCACAAGCCGATCGAGGGATGGTTGTCTGGCAAGATAGACAACTCCCATTCCACCGCGTCCGATGACTCGTTCGATCTCGAACTCGCCAATCTTCGGTTGCGGGATGGAATTCGACGAATCTCGACGTGGATCGTCGTCCGAATTTGGTCGGTCTCGCTCGTTCATCCGTTTGCCTCCCCAGGCAACCTTATCGCACCTTCGAAGCAAGGGTTCAGTGTACGAGTCACACTCCCGAGGAACAACTTACATAACGCTCATTCCGATCAGAAATGTCGACTTCGTCCCATGGTGGCATTTCGTCCAAAGCAACGCTGGGTAAAGCCAAGCCTCCGAGCTCAACGGGCTTTGACCGCCCGAGCGTATTGGACCGGAAGGACCGACGCTGCCTCAGGAACTCCGAGGGCTACCGCGGCATGATAGGGCCAATACGGGTCGCGCAGTAACTCCCTGGCGAGCATCACGAGATCTGCTTGAGACTCACGCACGATGGCGTCTGCTTGTTTTGCATCCGTGATCAACCAGCCGACTGCGGTTGCAATCCCCGCTTCATTACGGATGCGTTGAGCAATCGGTGCCATGAATCCCGGCCCCCAAGGAATGACAGAGATGTCGGGGGAATTGAAACCTTGACTGACATCGACAAGATCCAGTCCAGAGAGTCTCAGTCGTCTAATCAGTTCGATCGATTCTTCGACGGTGACACCTCCTTCGAACCAATCGGTTACCGAGAGTCGGGCGGTCAGTGGTAATCGATCTGGCCAAACGTCCCGAACGGCCAGGAACGTTTCCTTGATGAATCGAATGCGGTTCTCAAAGTTACCGCCATATTGGTCGTTGCGATGATTGGAATGGGGCGAGTAGAACTCGTGAGCGAGATATCCATGCGCGAAATGCAATTCCAACCATTCGAAACCAGCGGCCAACGCTCGCTTGGCAGCCTGGACAAAATCATGTTGAACACGAGCGATATCCTCCAAGCTCATTTCTTGCGGGACTTTGGGCAAGTTGCCGCCAAAAGGGATCGCCGATGGAGCGATCGTATCCCATCCTCCTTGCGAAGCATCGATGTGGCTGTCCCCTTCCCAAGGTTTTTGCGCACTTGCTTTTCGACCTGCGTGGGCAATTTGGATGCCAGGAGTGGCACCATGATCCTTAAGGAATCGCGAGATACGAGCAAAGGGTTCGACATGCGCGTCGAGATAGATGCCACTGTCCGACGGACTGATGCGACCCTCGGGTGAGACCGCAGTCGCTTCCACGATGACGAGTCCCGCTCCACCGATGGCTCGCGAGCCCAGGTGTACCAAGTGCCAATCATTCGGAAACCCGTTTTCCGAAGAATACTGACACATGGGCGAGACCGCGATGCGATTGCGAAGCACCACGTCTTTGAGATGGTAGGGTTCAAACAGGTGAGGCATACTGCTAAGGATGGAAGTAAATGGATGAAAACCGGTTTGCCGATGGTCTTGCTCAGCGCTCCATCGCACCTTTTCCGGCAAGAATTTTTTCCCGGAATTTAGCGATCCGAGCGATCCGCGTTTCCGGCTTTCGAGCGGAACTGAGAGCGATGACGTAACTGCGTTGACGTCCTGGAGTCAGGGCATGGAATGCAATCGACAGTTCGGAATCACGTTCGAGAGCCTCGACTAATTCAATCGGCAGTTCGATCTCGCGATTCTCTTTGGGCGGCTTGATACCTGCCTCGGCATATCCCATGGCTTCCTTGAGATAATCGAGGATGGTCGATCGCATCGCCAAGACTTGCGAATCGCTCGTAAACCGAATCATGTCGGGATAGGGTGTATTCGGGCCTTGCAACTGCAGGATACGTTCTGGGTCTTTCATGAGGGCCGCATCGAAGAAACTGAGCCGAAAATCTTCTCGCAGTGCCCCGATGATCGCGATGTTGCGATCGCGATGCATGTAGCAAGGGTGCCCCCATTTGACCGCTTCAAGCAGTCCCGATTGTAAACACAGATTCCGCAATTCGGCTAAGCCTTCGCTCCACCGTTTCGTTGAACAGTCAGGGGTGTCGAATCGGTCACACCGGCCACAACCTTTGGAAAAATAGTCATCAATGATCGTGATCATCGGTGCATGGTACTCGACATTCGTGAATGATGTCAGTCATCCAGAAAGCCGATGTCTCCAGCTGCGACCGAAGCGACTTTTCGAAGGATCTGAATGTCGGCATAGTAACTGACAACTCGGATCGATCCGTCGCAATAGGCTGCGTTCCATCCTGACGGGTGTGAGCTTCCGAAATCATGGCATGCAAGACAACTGTCGTGTTGGTCGGCCGCAGGTCCTCGAGCTGCATAACGTACATAGGAGTTTGTCGAACCAAAATATTCGGGAAAGCCTGCGAGCGGCGATCGATCTCCAAAGCAAGTCCCGTTCGTGTACTTGTCCTTGTTCATGGCCTTTTCGCCAACCATGAGCGTGTTGCTCAGGCCGTCGACAACGCCGCTCATTTTGATCTTGTTTGGAACTTGCCAGACTCCCGGATGCTCAAGAACAATTTCAGCGTTATGTGGATCAGCCACGGTCGCTGATCCGCCGTTGATCGCGTAGTCGGTCCGAGCTCCTTGCTCTCCGTACTTCAGGTCGAATGGCGCCATCAGGGGATAGGGCATCGCATCCCGACGCGAGGGGCAATTGAATTGGGATACGGCACTTCGGATACTGGTCTGGTCTGGAGTGGCGACCACGGCAAGACCAGGATGATTATCAGTGATTCGAACCAAATCCGTGTGCAATCGATTCTGCTCCAAATAAGGAAGAATCTGCACCATCCATGGGACCCCTCGCATCTCCGTTCTCGCTGTTTGCGAACCGATGTTGACCGCCAAAGGGGCAATCTCTCCGGCATAGCCTGGGAACCGTTTAAAACCGGATTCGTAGTTGTGAATTGCCAAGACCAGTTGTCGGATCCGATTCATGCAATCCGCCCGCCTTGCCGCTTCGCGAGCCGCTTGGACGGCCGGCAGTAGCAATCCAACCAGCAAACCTATTATGGCAATAACGACCAGTAACTCGACCAATGTAAAAGCGGATTTTGGGCAACTGCGAGGATGAGCGTGGGACATGGAGAGGGGCATCCTAAGCAAGAGACTCCGACGGCCGGACCCGTCGACTTGTCGAAACGCGATACTATGGGCGTTCGCTCGATCTCACGAGTGTAACGAGAGGTGATTCCCAATTGCAACTACCCAAACTCAAACTTGATTTCGACTTTGACAATCATCCCTTAGGAGGCATGTGATGGACTGGCTGGAACCTGGCGAGAAAGCTCCTGCGTTTTCGTTGAAAGATGACCAAGGCAAGACAGTAAAACTGTCTGAATACAAGGGAAAGCCCATCGTTCTCTACTTTTACCCGAAAGACGATACGCCGGGATGCACGAAAGAAGCGTGCGCGTTTCGCGATGCCTCCGACCAACTAAAGAAGCTTGGAGCGGTCGTCCTGGGCGTCAGTCCGGATGGCGTTGCATCACACGCCAAGTTTCGAGACAAATTCAAGCTCAACTTCCCACTGTTGGCCGACGAGGAACATGCCGTCGCGGAGGCCTACGGTGCATGGCGCGAAAAGAACATGTATGGAAAGAAATCCATGGGAATCCAACGCAGTACGTATCTGATCGATTCGAAAGGAAAAATCGCCAAGGTTTGGAAGCGTGTTCAAGTGGAAGGCCATGATGCGGAGGTCCTTGAGGCCTTGCAGGAACTGACTCGCGCCGAGTAACCTACTGGGCATGAATAAACCACTACGACTGGCTATCTTTGGCGCCTCCGGGCGAAACGGAAAACGACTCATCGCTATCGGGCAGGCGGACCCCTCCGTTTCCATCGTTGGCGCACTGGTTGGATCAGCGTCGAAAAGTCTCGGACAGGATGCTGGCGAGCTGGCGGGTATCGGTCCGATAGGACTGAAGCTGACCAACGCGTGGCCGTCAGGGTTGGACGCCGTCATCGATTTTTCCAGTCCTGAAGGGTGCATGTCGGCACTGGAGCAGTGCGTGGACCATCGCGTCCCCTTGGTCATCGCAACCACCGGATTATCAGCGAATCAAATCTCGAGCATCGATCGTGCCTCCGAAGTGATTCCGATCTGTTACGCTCCCAACATGAGCGTGGCTGTGAATGTTGCAATGAAACTTGCCGAGCAAGCCGCTCGCGCCTTGAAGGATGTTCCGAGCGGAGCCGATGTAGAGATCATTGAACGGCATCATCGATATAAGGAGGACAGCCCCAGTGGTACTGCCCTAAAATTTGGGCAGATCGTCGCTAAGGAAATGGGAATCTCCAAACACACGCATGGTCGGCATGGAATGATCGGAAAACGGCCTCACAATGAAATCGGTTATCATGCCGTTCGAGTTGGGGATGATGCGGGGCAGCACAACATCGTTTTCGGGATGCTCGGAGAAACGATCGAGATCCGAGTGGCGGCGTCGAATCGGGATTGCTACGCCACCGGCGCCATCGCAGCTGCGAAATTTCTGGCTGGAAAAGCGCCCGGCATGTATTCTATGGCGGATGTGCTTGGGTTGTGAGTCGTTGTACGCTCCTTGACGAGACCAAGAAACGATGGCGCGGTGCGATCAAGGTTATCTCTGCCGCGTATGTGGCGACGAAGTAGAGAATATCACCGATAGCGTGCTGTACCTCAGGTACGTGATCGGGGAAATCGATCCGGAAGTTTTGCACCTGGCACCTGAATCGCATCTACAATGCACACCCGCCCTCGCGCAGTTTATAGCGGATGAACGATTCGGCTGTGTACCTGTAGTCGATGGCCCATTCTCGATCGTCTCGTTAGATCCCGACTTCGTCGCTCAGCGTACTACATTGGTAACACGTGGGTACCGTCGATTGTGGGACATCCGTAGCAATCGAGCCAAACCCATAGCCGTGCGCGATTATCCCTTGGACGAAGTCAAAGAACGATGGAAGAACTGAACAAGCAGAGCGTGTGGATTCTCTTCGTTGTTGCAATCTTGATCGTGGGTGGATCAACGAGTCATGCTCAATCCGGCGACACTCCCTCCGGCGCTTCCCCAGCCAGTGCTTCTCCAGCCAGTGATTCTCTAACCTTCACTCCGGACGAAAGGCTGTCCGGTTTCGCGAATCGCGATGACGTGACTTGGTTCGTCTTCGATCCGGCTGCCTACGGAGTGTCTTCTCCTCAACGTGTTGTGGTTACGGGAGCTTTTCGGACTTGGAGTCAAGATATGGACGATCCTCGATGGCAATTGCGGCAGCCGTCTGGATCGAACCTTTGGGTACTCTCTATCAACAACCCGAATTACAACTCCATTCCCCCATCGACCCCTTTCAAGTTCCGGATCGATGCGGGGGAGTGGTTGCAGCCTCCCCAGCTAGCATCCAATCGTGAAGGTGGCAATCTTGTTTTTGCTCCTGGTGTCGCTCCCCTCCGCATGCGTGCGGAAATCCGAACGGACCGGACCCTCTGGGTTCGATTGACCGGCAAAGGTGTTGAACGGAGTCTAAACCCAAAGGATTACCGTCTGCTAACCGATGACGGGCTGGAGATCCCGATCTCCCAGGTCTTGCCCAATACGGCAGCCGAGTCGCTTCTGGCTCTGGGGCAATCCATCGATCCACGGCGTGTCTATTACTTGGAATACGATCGTCACAAGCTCCGAAGTCTATGCAAACGAGATGGATGGTATCGCACCATGTACAGCCACCAGCCTCTTGGTGCCAATGTCGCTCCGGACGGAAGCCATACATCGTTTCGAGTTTTTGCGCCGCGGGCCGAGCGGGTCGGGTTGTACTTGTATCGTGAAGCGGACGATTCTCCTGAGGATGCTTGGATGACAATCGAAATGGCCGACATCGACCATGGAGTTTGGGAAGCGATCGTCGATGGTGATCTGCATGGGATCTATTACGACCTTACCATCCATGGTCCAAGCGACCGAGGGAATCGATTCTATGAGTCCCATCCTGTGCACATCACCGATCCGTATGCTCGCGTCAGTTTGGACAGTTTTGGGAAAGCTCGAGTTTGGCGGCCGACCCAGCCTGCAAGACCGTTGCCTCAAGGCCGACCCGCTTTCAAAGATGTTGTCGCTTACGAAGTCCATGTCCAGGACTTCAC
>JALOQW010000276.1 GCA_025459275.1 Pirellula sp. | reverse complement strand
CCCTGTCATCGCGAGGCGGTTTCCGCTTCACCCCAGGGGGTACTGGAATTCGCGTTGCCAACAACGCAAGTCCAACGCTGCTGAACAATATCCTTGTCAACAATGTAGATGGGATCACCATCTCTCCGAACAGCAGTACGACTGTCGTAGGTGGTTCACTGTACCAAGGGAATACTCGGAATGTCTCCGGAGCACCAATCGGTCAGTTCCCGATTACGGTCAGTGCCGGTGTCCCCTTGTTCACCAACATTAACTCTAGGAACCTGTACCCAGTTCCTGGTGCGCCGTCGATTGACTCCTCGATCGATAGCTTGCTCGATCGACCGGGCTTGTTAGCGGTTAAGCAACCTTTAGGCTTGGCTCCATCGCCCATCATCGCTCCGTCGCTGGATGTGTATGGTGCTTTGCGAGTCGATGATCCAGCCGTCGCAGCACCTCCTGGGTTGGGTGAATCGATCTTCAAGGAGCGTGGTGCTGCTGACCGTTCAGACTTCGTTGGCCCGATTGCGGTTTCCCTGAATCCCCTGGACAACGACTCAACTGGAATCGACAGCAATCCCGATGCAGGAACGATTGAACTCGTAAGCTCGAACTTGCAGTTCTTCGAGATCCAACTCTTGGATGCTT
The DNA here is from genome assembly GCA_025459275.1 of Pirellula sp. Classification (GTDB taxonomy): domain Bacteria; phylum Planctomycetota; class Planctomycetia; order Pirellulales; family Pirellulaceae; genus JBKCUI01. The sequence continues at coordinate 5,667 of JALOQW010000276.1, read as the reverse complement.
CGGCTCTCAACAGCACGTCGCAGGGATCGGATATCGATTCAGCGACGGTGATCTCCAGTGCCTTGTCGATTTCCAAGAACGGTGTGAGACTCGTTGAGGGGCGTGACTATCGATTCGGATATGACGCGACCAGCAATATCGTTCGACTCACGTCGCTTTCGGGCTTGTGGGAATCGGGAGCAGTCTATTCCATCCGCTTCGTAAATACCAAGGAACATGTCATCCAAGGGATTCGTCCCGAGTTGTTGGTGGATGGATCAACCTACACGGTCCTCGACGCCAACAAGCAGCCACATTATTTCGAGATTGAAACAGGGATTCGATTGAACATCCCTGCGACGACCGATGGCTTGACGCACACGATTACCGACGGCGCACTGTTCCGTATCGATGATGGTGCGCGGCGAGTGCTGTTTGAATTCGACAACGACGGCGTATCGACGACAGGCGTCACTGTCATACCTTTTGACAGCCAGGATCTTCCATCGGTCCTCGCTGAAAAAATGGCTGTAGCAATCCGATCGGAAGGCTTGAACCTCACCGTTGAAACCTTTGGAAACGGAAATCTCCAAATCCTTAGCGGTGCTCCGGTACAGTTCATTCCAGAAAACAGCGGTATCAGCGCGTTTGGCGAAACGGGTACAACTCCGGTGTACGGCTTGCGTATTCCCGCAGTCGCTGGCGTTCCTCAAGGGCTCTTCGACGGCCAGACGTTCTTAGTCCAACGTGGTGGCCTGACGGCGACATTCGAATTCGATGGAAATGCGACGGTTCTACCCGGTAACATTCGAGTCGGGCTCGACAACTCGTCGCTCTCGAATCAAGCGGCGCTGATCGCAGCCGCCATTAATGGTTCAGGGCTTGGCGTTGTTGCTACGGCAGGTCCAAATGGTTACGTGTCGGTTGGTTCAGATGGAAGCATTCGACTCGCCGCTTCCACCAGCGGTTTGCAAGTCGTTGGAGTACCGGGTCGCACCGTGACCACTCCGATCGTTATCGATCTATCGACCGTGGTGACTTCAGAACTGGTCGCGGAGGCGATTCAAAGCGTCCTTGCATCAGCGAACATAACCGGGGTTGATCCTCAACTGTTCGGCAACAGCATCTTCATGAATGGCGCAACCGGGTTGACGGGCATCGGAGTCATCGATGTTACCGGAATTCGGGACCAAGCCGGCAATGCAATGCGAGCTACCGAGCTGAACGGCGATACCGTAATTAATATCTTCTTAGGCGAAGGCTTTGACTACGGTGATGCTCCGGATCCACTCTATGCGAGTTTGAGAGACAGCAACGGACCACGCCACAAAGTGGTCAATGGCTTCTCTCTTGGCCCAACTGTGAACGCGGATCCGGATGCACGTCTGATCGATGCTGATATCGACGATGGTGTAAGCTTTGGTTCGATTGTGGTTGGATTCACCGGAAGCATGCAATTGACAGGTAAAGGCATCACGGTCAGCAAGCCTGGCTTTGCAAGTGCTTGGATCGACTTCAACGGAAACGGCATCTTCGAATCCAGCGAGAAGATCAATATTCCTGGACGTGTTGCCAACGGTCTCAACGCACCAATCCAGTTTAATGTTCCCGGAAGCACGGTTGTCGATCGGCAAATCGCAGCTCGAATTCGGTTCAGTAGCGATGAAGCTTCGATCCAAGCTCCGACCGGTGATGCACCCGACGGCGAAGTCGAAGATTACTTGCTCACGATTTCCCGCAATCCGTACACCAATCCGAACAATCGTTTTGATGTGACGGGTGATGGATTTGTTTCGCCGATCGACGTGCTGCAGATCGTCAACTACATCAATTCCGGTTTGCCACCTCGACCACCGATTCCACCCGTAGTTGTTCCCCCGTATTTGGATGTGGACAGCAATGGATTCGTTGATCCATTGGACGTGTTGGCCGTGATTAATTACATCAACAGCAACATTTCAGGTGGAAATGGTGCAGGAGGTGAAGGAGAGGGTTCTAGCGGATTAGGTGACCTTTGGCTCGCAGCCTCGGCAGCACCTGTTGTCAAGTCTCTCTCCCAGGCTAACCGGACAGACGACTCTGCAGCGATGCTTTCGATGCAGTCGAATGCTCTGCAAGTAAATCTAAGCCTCGATCTGTTCCTTGCGTCACTTGCCAATCAAGAGATGGGGCCCATGCAAGCAGACGAGTCGATCGACCTGGTTTCCTCGAGCACCGCTGCGAACCAGAACGAGAATAGCCGATCCGATTTGGTGAACGCTCTGGACGATGTGCTACAGGAACTCCTGTAGCTCTATCGATCCTGCCCAGATTCACTGAATGTCAAGATTTGAAGTGAGGGAGAGTCGATCGGCTCTCCCTCTACTTCCTTCTTCAAGTGAAGTTCTTCGGTCCAGCCAATCGGTGTCGCTCGAAGGCCCTTGAGCTTTTTGGCAACGGCCAAGCTCGTTTCGATGAACTGTTCTTTGACTTCCGGTTTGACTCGTGGCAATCGCCCTGCGACCTGAGTCAGTCCCTGCGGATTGCTGCGCGCCGTCTGCGAGATTTGTGAGAAGAAGCCAGCGCATTCGATGAAGTTGTGATCCGCAGTCTTTGATACAAAAGGGCCAAGCGCCTTGACTGCAAGATCGGCCCCGACATTCTCGAGCTTCAAAAATGCATCCATCCATGCCACCATGCCTGTGCGGCCGTCCGCCAACTGCGCCGGACGATTGTGGATGCAGACCACACAACGACCTCGAAGTTCACGCGCCCACAAGTTGCCGTCATAGGCACCATGCGATTGATAGATGTGCAATTGGTCGCTGCCAAACACCAAGTCCATTTTGCACTTAGTACCCGCTCCGTCGTCACCGCGAAGTTGGTAATCGCCAATGCGTTCCAAGGTTACCTTCGTGATTCCCATAACGTCCCAAAGACTCACGACCACTTCCGGATGCCGAACCAAGAATACATACATCTCGGGATCACACGCGACGGTTTGTGTCGGGAGACGCCGAAAGAAACTGGCGTCTTCGATCACACTCCTCAGCCGTTGATTTGCATCGGGGGTCAGTTGCTGAAAGGGGATGCCTCGAATAGCGGCTTCTCGCGCTTCACGGGAACTTTGACCGTCCGCGATGGTCCCTTCAGGTAATGGAGCCGACGGCTTCGATGCCGATGAAGATTGCGATCCGGAAACAGTACCGTGAGAGTTCGGAGGCTGGGCTTGCCCCGATGCACACATCAGAAACGAACACCCACAGATGAACGCAGCAAGACATGGATTCCACGTCTTTCGAGCGAATCGTGGAAGGCAAGGACCTTGTTTCACTGTGCCGCTCGATGGTGATGGCAGGATCGTTCAAAGCGCGACGCCAAACGCCCCACGCGCGGCGATCGCTCTTCCTTAACTTTCGGCATTTCCTGCTCAAAAAATCAGAGGAAGCATTGATTTTCGTGCGTGACCATCACTCCGACAGCGACTGCAGGTTCCTATAATCCATGAATTCGACTCAACGTGCGTCGGCGCTACCCACTCAAATGACATCATGAACCACTTTACGATTCCCCACCGATTATTGCTTGCTTTCGGTTTGGTATCGCTTTTCGGGAACCTGGGATGCAATCCCGGGGGCAAGACGTCAAGCGACGAAGCTCCGGCCTCAGAAGCCAGCAAAATGGCGATGAAAGAGGGGGAAGCCAAAAGCGAGGTGGAGACGGCCCCCGGTTCGCCGGAAGATGCCAAACGATTGCTCGAAGGGGCCATGGTCAAGTACCGATCCTTCCAACGTTATTCGGATGCAGCGGAACTGTTGGTTAATGTCCCAGGTAATCCTACGGTGGTCACGCCCTTGCGAATCGCCTTCGAGCGTCCCAATCGACTCGCAATGGTCGTTCATTCAGTCCATGGGACTTGGAATAGCACCTCCTGGGAGGCGATTTGTGTCGGCGACGATAACCCGTTTCCAGACCAACGCTTGGTGCGACCGCTCCCGGATCGCATCGAGTTCGATTGGCTTGCAAGCGACTATCTTGGCGGCTTGTTCACCGATCCGATTGGTGTCCCAATCCAGCTTGAGTTGCTGCTGTCTGACAAATCGGTTGCCGTTCTCTCGGATCCGCAATCCAAGATAGAGTTTTTGCAGCGCGATGCAGCCGATGGGCGCCCGTGTGATCGAGTGCAATTGGAACTCCAAGGCTTGAAATGGATTTTTTGGATTGATCGCTCGGATCAGCTATTGCGACGCATGGAGTTGCCCCCACGACTTTTTTATCCAGGGGTCCCAAACGATCAATTAGCCGGTATTCGCTGCGAGATCCATCTCAAGGATGCAAACGCGGGCAACGAGATCGATTGGAGTCGCTGGCAGATACCGAGTCGCCCTAACGACATAGCGGTGCGCCGAATGGTCATGCCACCTCCGATTCTGTCGACTCAAATCTTAGGAGCCACCTTGGACCCATTTGACTTAAAGTCCTCCGATGGAACGGTATTGCTCGATGCAGCAGAACCCAAGAAGCCGATTTCGGTGATTTGTTGGGTCGACGACAGCCCCATGAGCGAGCGCTTCGTGCGGGAACTGCTGGCTTTCCAGCGGAGCTTAGTCGAACAACAGTTAGGGGGCCGATGTGGCATCTACCTCGTTCGCAGCAAGGACGCAATTCAGATTGACGAAGCCCTCAAGAAATGGAATTGCGACCTCCCTCTTGCCGTAGACACACAAGGATTGGCAGAATCGCATTTTCATGTATCCGGCTCACCGAGTTTTTATATTCTCGATCGGACGCGACGTGTTCAAGTAGCTGAGACGATTACTTCCCCGGTCGCATCGACAGCGATCATGGACTTGGTCCGTCGGATCGACGACCAGCAAGATCTTGCGAGCCGTCAATTGCAGCAAGACGCTGACAACCAGGCTCGATTCATAGCTGCCCTTCATCGCGTCGCGGTTGACCAGCAGCAAGCGAAGAGACTGGATTCTCTTCGCGAATTCCAGTTTGCACTGCATGGAATGCGACGAGCATGGAGGACCGAGTCGAGCGCCCCATTGGTTAGCGCCGGAGGAGCGTGGTATCCCGATGCTGCAACCAGGTCGGAAGTTACTTCAGGTTACCCCTTCACTGGCAATGGATCGCCATTGGTTATGTCGGCCCTCGATGAACTAGGAAAGATCTGGGTAATCGATGACCTTGGCAACAAGTCCGAGGTCGGGCAAGTCGAAGTCGAACATGCCGATGGTGCTCAGCGGATCCAAATGGCTATCGAGCCGTGGCTGCATCAATGGATCGCGATCGTCCCAGAGGGGCTACCCAGGTTTTGGATCGTCCCATCAACTCCCCAGGCACCGAGCATTGGATCTCCGGTTCGACTAGCTACGACATATAACACGGTTGATACAGAAACTCCCATGGCATTTGCGTGGTCGGTTCTTGCTGCAGAACCAGCATTAGCGATCGCTACGAGCGAATCGCGTTTGCTCGTCATCAATCCGAAGTCAGAAGAGAGATTGGATGCGTTAGGGGACTCCGCCATGGCGATTGTTCCAAGCTTGGACAGAAACGGTCAGGTCGTTCAATGGAGCGCCTTGAACGCCGCTGGACGTTTGACTCGGATCCGAAATCTATCGGGTTCCATTGGTTCAGCCTCGCAAGCCCCGATGGAAGCTCGGCTTGAGCAACTAACCTTCTCACCTCGACCTGGGAACT
>JALOQW010000543.1 GCA_025459275.1 Pirellula sp. | reverse complement strand
GAAGGCATGAGTTCGGTGTCCATTGGATGGAGGTTATTGCACTGTGGTCGTTCTTGAGACTCTTGACAAATACTTTGGCCTGATGCTCGGCATTGCCTACATTTGTATTCCGCTGCTGGTGTTGGTTGGATGTAGCAGTGGAGAATCGAGGCTGCCCACGTATGCGGCTAAGGGTCAGCTCTTGGCTGCTGACGGACAGCCAGTCCCGCATGCATTAGTTGTCTTGCATTCGATTGACGGAGACGCGACGGCACCGAAACCGCGTGCGACAACGGATCTTGAAGGGAAATTTCAACTGACCACTTACGATACGGCGGATGGTGCTCCCGAGGGGAGTTTCGTTGTGACGGTCGAGCAATGGCTTCGTGTTGATCCCAATGAACCCCCAAAAAACCTCTTACCACAGGCCTTGAGCAGCAAGGACTCATCTGACATTCGTGTCGCGATCTCCAAGTCGGAGAATGTGTTGGAACCCATCCGTTTGCGTTAAATCCTTTGCGGCATCTTCGGACGGATGCCCAGCCATGCATTGATTTGTTTACTGATAGAGAGTTAAGGAAAGACCATGAAGAGAGTGAGTGTTCGTCGCGGTTTCACACTAGTGGAGCTGCTTGTTGTGATAGCGATCATCGGGATCCTTGTAGGGTTGTTGCTCCCGGCCGTTCAGGCAGCCCGCGAAGCGGCACGCCGCATGTCCTGCTCGAACAACATCCGCCAAGTGGAGTTGGGCTTTCAAAACTTCCATAGCGCCCAGAAGTTTTTCCCGGGCAATATCCGCCCGAGCACAGTCGCCACCGTCCGAATTCGTTGGGCAACCTATTTGTTGCCATACATCGAGATGAATACGTTGTATCAGCGTATCGACCAGAGCAAGAATTGGTCGTCGGTGGTTCCTAATGCGGATGGCAGCCTAAACTTCGATTTGTTCGGTACCAAGGTGCCGATCTATGAATGCCCATCCAATCCGGAAGCTGGCAAGATTCAAGATGGCTCGCCACCACCTGACACCCCAGTGTGGCAAGCTCGTGTTGCGAACGGCGACTATGCAGGCTTCTACGGTGTTGCCCCGCAATTGTTCACGTTGGGCTTGGTCGATGAATCGTCCGTCCGCAACAACAACGGGGGACTTTCGAAAACAGATCGTCTCAAGTTCTCCAGTTTCACTGACGGGACGAGTAATACCATTCGCCTGGTGGAATCCGCAGGGCGCCCACACGTTTATCGCCTGGGTCGGAAGGTTATCGACGCACCAGCTGGCAGCAGCATTCGCGTGAATGGAGGGGGATGGTGCCGCCCCGCATCGGAGTTGAACCTGCTGATCGGCGCCTCAGCAGATGGTGTCTCGTACCCGGGGCCGCGGGCCATCAATGTCACCAACGGAATTCCGCTTGGCTCGGCTTATCCCGACCCTTACTTCGGGGTAGACGGAACCGGACAGCCCTATTCGTTCCATACCGGTGGGAATATGGCTGCGTTTGTCGATGGAAGCGGGCGATTCCTGAACTCCGACATCGACATCCGAGTCTTTGCTCGATTGATTTCGCGAGACGGCGGTGAAACGCAGATCGACATTGGCGATTGATTCTTCCATCTGTTTCGCATCACATCTCCCGATCGGCGTTGGATCCTCTGGTTCAATGCCGATTTTCATTAGGCGTTTGGTAATTCCTGGGAATTCAAAAGCGGAGCAGTGCGAGCTGCCCGGTAAAGGGAACTCGGAACGTACAGCATCTACTACGACTCACCGGACGGCTCGCGCCGTACCGCTTTGAAAGAAACCCATCATTGATGGCAACAACCATTCATCAGTTTCTCATCTCCCGTAACACTCTCGACGTACTGTGTTATACGACCAGCGTATATGACGGCCGTTGTATTTCACGGTTCCGCCCGTGACGGAATCTTGTTGCGGCTACTCCGTCGATAGAATCAAGGCGCGCATCTTAAGGAAGGTATCGATTCATGAGTGATAGTTTGCTTCAGCGTAGCGTTACAACGGCAGTTGCTCGCAATCTTGCGACAACGACCAAGACATCACCCAAGATGATGTCGATCACCCCCAGGTACCTTTTGAAGCTCCTGCCGTGGGTTCAGGTCGATGGCGGCACGTATCGAGTCAACCGAACGAAGGTCGAATTATCCAAGGCGGAAAGGATTGCGGTTGACGTGCGGGATGACGGTGCGTCGTTTCCTCCAAGTGCCTTGCGCCGTGTTCCGCTCTTTTCGCGACTGCCAGATACGATTCTGGAACGCATGTCCGGATCGTTTCGCGTCGAGAATGTTCCGATCGGAAACAAGTTGCTAGTTGAGGGAGAGGATCGAAGCAAATTCTTCGTCATCGCCCAAGGCCAAGTGGAAGTGCTGAGCAAAGGAGTCCATGGCAGCGATCTTCGCATCGCTCTGTTGACCGAAGGAGAATTCTTCGGCGAGTCGGACTTGATTTCCGATCGTCCTTCCGATGCTACCATTCGAACGATCACTCCCTGTGTGCTCTTGACCTTGTCTCGGAAAGATCTGGACTCCTTGTTGGCGGAAAATCCCAACATGTTTGGCGAGTTCCAGAAGGCGATCGAAGAGCATCAAGAACTGCGTTCGAGCGTAAATCGCTACGGGGAACGGAACATTGACTTGGTATCGGGATTCGCTGAGAACGTCGAGATTCCTGAAACGTTCGTGGACTATACGCCAACTCCCCGGGAGTATTCGTTGTCTGCAGTGCAGACTGTGGTGCGAGTGCATACACGAGTATCGGACCTCTACAATGGCCCATACAACCAATTGGAAGAGCAGATGCGGCTCACCATTGAAGGGATCAAGGAACGACAAGAATGGGAACTGATCAATAGCAAGCGATTTGGTCTTCTCCACTCGGTCGATCCGGCCATGCGCATCAGTCCACGGTACGGAGCACCAACTCCGGATGACTTGGATGAATTGTTGGCGCTCGTCTGGAAGAAGCCTGCGTTCTTCATCGCGCACCCCAAGGCGATCGCAGCCTTCCTGCGCGAGTGCACTTGGCGCGGCGTGCCTCCGGTCACGGTCAGTATCTTTGGCTACCCTATGGTTTCTTGGCGCGGAGTACCGATTGTCCCATGCGATAAGCTGGAGATCATGAATCGTTATCAGTCCCGTCAGTCCTCGGGCACAACGAACATCCTGCTGGTTCGCGTTGGGGAAGAAGACCAAGGGGTCGTCGGGCTGCATCAATCGGGTATCGAAGGAGAGATCGCGCCAAGCTTGTCAGCTCGCTTGATGGGGCTGGATAGCTTGGGGGTTAGCTCATACTTGCTCACTCTCTACTTCTCGGCAGCCGTTCTGACCGATGATGCCGTCGGAGTCTTGGA
>JALOQW010000275.1 GCA_025459275.1 Pirellula sp. | reverse complement strand
CCGCAGTGATCGAACCCAAATGGCAGCGCTACTGGGATGTCAACAAGACATTTCGTTGCCCTGAACTCCCCGACCCCAACGGCGCGGGAAAACTCTACGTTCTCGACATGTTCCCTTACCCCAGCGGGGCAGGGTTGCACGTCGGTCACCCTGAAGGTTATACGGCTACCGATATCTATTGTCGTTACTGGCGGATGAGGGGTAAATCAGTTCTCCATCCAATGGGCTATGACGCCTTCGGACTTCCCGCCGAAGAGTACGCGATACGCACCAACACCCCGCCCCGCAAGAGTACCGAAGCCAACATCGCCAACTTCACGCGGCAGCTCAAGATGCTCGGCTTCTCGTATGACTGGGATCGCGTCCTCGCAACCACCGACGTCGAGTACTTTCGATGGACCCAATGGATCTTCCTCGTTCTCTTTGATACTTGGTACGATCCGGAGACAAAGAAGGGGCGTCCCATCTCGGAACTGCCTATCCCTCAAGAAGTGCAAGCGCGAGGTGACGACGCCGTCGAGCGTTATCGCGATTCGCAGCGGCTTGCCTATCAAGACGATGCTCTGGTCAATTGGTGCCCAGCCCTCGGCACAGTGCTCGCTAATGAAGAGGTGATCGATGGTCGGAGCGAACGTGGCGACCACCCTGTCCAGAGGATTCCCTTGCGGCAATGGATGCTTCGTATCACCGCTTATGCGGATCGACTTCTTGGAGATCTCGACTCGTTGGATTGGCCTGCTGGAATCAAGAAGCTCCAAGCGGACTGGATTGGCCGAAGCTCCGGTGCTGAAGTGGATTTCCCGGTCATTGACCCTGCTTCGTTCGCTCAATGGAAACAGTCCAGATCTGCTTCAGGCTTCCCCCGTGAACTGAAAAGGCCAGACGGTGAGGAACACGTCCTTCGTATCTACACCACTCGCCCGGATACGCTGTACGGGGCGACATACATGGTGATTGCTCCGGAGCATCCACTTGTTAAGACAATCACGACTCCGGAGCAGATGCGCTCGGTCGAAGCGTATTGCGAAGCGGCAGCCTTCAAGAGCGACCGAGATCGGACCGAAGGAGACAAAAAGAAAACAGGTGTCTTCACCGGAGCCTACGCGATCAATCCTGTAACCGGCCTGCCGATCCCTATTTGGATTGCGGACTATGTCCTGATCAGCTACGGGACCGGCGCGATTATGGCTGTTCCGGCGCACGACACGCGCGACTACGAGTTCGCTAAGACGTACGGTCTATCTATCGTCCAAGTCGTACGACCTGATTCCGCGACCGACGAGGAGTTGAATGCCATTGAGCGTGGCGAAGTTTGTTTTGCCGGATACGGGATATCGATCCAAAGTGGGTCACTTACCGGCCTTGCCTCACAGGACGCAAAGACTCGAATCATTGCCGAGTTAACCAAATATGGACTGGGGCGAGAAGCGGTCAATTACAAGCTGAGAGATTGGCTGTTCAGCCGACAGCGATTCTGGGGCGAACCCTTCCCCATCCTTCATGAACTTGACGCTGATGGGAAGCCGAACGGAAGGATTCGCGCTGTATCTCCCTCCGACCTGCCTGTGGACCTCCCACATTTAGAGGACTTCAAACCCCACGGACGACCCGAGCCGCCTCTCGCCAAAGCCGACGACTCATGGCTCTACGTGACGCTCGATGGGAAACGATATCGACGGGAAACCAACACGATGCCTCAGTGGGCCGGATCGTGTTGGTACTATCTGCGGTTCATTAGTCCGCGGGCGGATGGCGCTTTCGTTGACCGTGAACAGGAAGCCGCATGGATGCCTGTCGATTTGTACATCGGCGGTGCCGAACATGCCGTTCTACACCTGCTCTATGCACGGTTCTGGCACAAGGTCCTTTACGACCGCGGATATGTTTCCCATACCGAACCTTTCCAAAAGCTTGTCAATCAAGGCATGATTCTTTCCTATGCTTTCCGCGACCAACGCGGAGCATTGATTTCAAGTGATCAGGTCATCGAGCAGGAAGACGGGGAAGTTCGGCATCGCGAGACCGGGGAACCGCTTGAAAAGATCGTTGCCAAAATGTCGAAATCCCTCAAGAACGTCATCGATCCGGAAGGGGTCGTCCAAGAGTATGGTGCAGATTCGTTGCGCCTCTATGAGATGTTCATGGGACCTTTGGAAGCCACCAAACCTTGGAGCATGCAGGGGGTCAATGGAGTCCGAAACTTCTTGGATCGCGTGTGGCGACTCATTATCGATTCCCGTGCTGAAGAGAATCTGTTGGTGGACTCGATATCCGATGCTCCGCCAACGCCAGATCAGAACCGTGTCATTCATTTGACGACCCAAGCCGTCACTCGCGACATCGAGGCATTGTCCTTCAACACCGCCATCGCGCGACTGATGGAATTCGTGAACTTCTTTACGAAGGAGACGGTACGTCCGCGATCGGCGATGGAGACGTTGGTGCTGCTTCTCAGCCCTCTTGCCCCCCACCTCGCGGAGGAATTGTGGCAGGCCCTCGGACACTCCGAATCGCTCGCTTACCATCCGTGGCCAGCATACGACGAAGCCCTTACGAAATTGAGCGAGATTGAGGTTCCATTACAGATCAATGGCAAGCTGCGTGCAAAAGTCGTTGTACCCGCCGGATGCGCAGAGGCAGACCTTGAGCATGCTGCACGCAATCACGATCGATTGCAGGAACTTCTCGGAGGCAAAAGCATCGTTAAAGTAATCGTCGTAAAGGACCGGATGGTCAATTTCGTCGTTAAATGATTGCAAGCCGTTAAAAGAACCGGTTGAACATCACTTGCAACTCGCTGTCGAAGACGCGATCCGGCTGATTTCGCAGTGGAGCGACCGCCCCCACTCGCAGATTGGATCGCGTCCCGAATTGAAAATGCAACCCGGACGTTAGATTCAACAGATCGAGCCGATTCGAGTTGACCGTGACTTCACCCCCAAATCGATCAAACTGGGGAATGAAGACCGCGTCAGCATCTTGGATCGTGGTCGTGTAGTGCAATTCGACGATACCGGCCACCCCCGAGACACCCTCACGATACAGCCAACGGCCGCCACCGAGATCGAACTGGAGTAAGTTTTGCTCCGTGAACACACCGTACTGCCCCTGCGAGCCGATCACATCGTTGCCCGACGCGGCAAAATTTAGCTGGCTGAAGGACTGCAGGAACCAATAGTCGTTCAGTGCCGCCGTCATCGCGACAAAAGGCATGAGCCGGACAGACTCGTTCTCGATAGTCAGGGAGCTTGCGGGACTGTTCATCTGAACATCGCTTCCGGTTGGTAATCCGATCCCCATACCGGTTGCAACGGCGACTTCGTTATCGATGTACAGCAAACCTTTCAAGTAAACAGCAAGGTTGCCGACGTTGCCGGTCGAGGTGGTGAAATCACTACCCTGCAACTCTAACCCACTGAACAGTGGCATCCGAAAGTCTATCGAGAAGTCACCGTTGAAGAATGTCTTCTCGAATCCGACAAGGTATCGATGCATATCGATCGAGTTCTGTGTCGGATTGAATGGGAAAGAGAAATTGGGCGACTCGGTATCGAAGGCGTTGTAGAAAGCGTTGTAGAGGAAGTAGACCCGATCGGTTGGGATGGCTGTATTGTTTTCAGATATGTTGTAACTAGCACCACCGCTGAGAGCCGTACTGAAAGTGGGGGACGGGAGTCCTGTTTGCTCTCCTGGCCTAAACGTAACCAACGGAGGAAGGGTATCACCAAACATGTTTGGGGCTCGCGCTAACCGAACGTACGAGTCGCGAGGATTACTTCGTCCGGTCCTTTGGGTCGATCGAGGTGGCGTCGGCAATTCGCTGCGCCCCGTCTCCCCTAGCCCTCGGCCGGATGAAGGCAAATCAGCCGGTGCTTGAGGCCGGAACCCTTCCGGGCCCTGCGCCGCAGCGATCGGAATCATCAACAAGACCGCGAACCATGTCAAAACACAATACCGTTCAATGAACCGACCTAATGTAGTGGATCTTGCCAAAGATCCTTGATCACCTGGAAGTTTGGCAACTTCCACTACTTTCGTTGAACGGTATTGTGTCAAAACATGGACCCCAACTCCGGATCGGATTCCCATACCGTGCCCCTTCCACTTTGCATTTCCCACGCTGGCGATTCCGGCAGCAAGCCTTTATGGCTAGCAAACCGCAAACTCGCTATTCGCCTTATCTTTCCTACAATCGGCAGGGGCTGAAGTCGTTCTTGATGCTGAGGGCTGGAATCATCGATCTTCAATGGATCTTAATTCTTGTTCATTTTGTAGCTGCTGTTTCTTTAAGTCTTCCGAATCGGGATCCTGCTCGAGCATGCGATTTAGGATGTGGTTTGCTTGGGTGTAGTACTCTCTCGCTTCGTCGTACCGCTCTCTTCGGCGTTCCGTATCCCCCAACGCGCCGAGGCAGTAAGCCACGTCCGATAAGAGAATGGGATCGTCTGGGGATTCTTCAGAGAGTTGTTTCGCAAGCTCCAAGGCCTGGAGCCTTACTTCGACGGACCGGTCGAGGTTTCCTTGATCGGAGTATTCGATCCCTAATCGAAGCAGCAAATCAAGCCAAGCATGTTGGTAATCGGGGACCTCTGGATTGGACTGAGCCAAAGACTGAACGGGTATGAGCGCTTCTTCATAAACACTGGTCGCATCCATCGACTTGTCTTGTTCCGCCAAGACCCCGCCCAAGAGTGTGAGGGCTACGACGAGTCGGTACTTGCCAGACAACGATCTCGAGTCCTTCTGGGCCAACTCACGAAAGATAGCAACTCCCTGTTTTAAGGCTGAGACGGAATCTTCAAGCCGACCTAATTCCGCTTGGTTTTTGCCGATGCTATACCATCCAAGCGCGAGATCTCTTTGTAGCCGAACCGAATCCGGTTCCGATTTGAGCAAGTCGATACGCATGGATTGGGCCAGCTGCATTTCGCTCAGTCCTTGTTCGATCTGCGACTGATTCGTTTGACTGGGATCGACTTGTTTCTGATCGACTCGAACCATTCCCATATTCATTGTCGCATTGGACAGCAAGCGTCGGTACTCCGTGTCTTCTGGTTGTCGCTCAACCAATCTCGTCCGGAGCGAGGCAGCTTCTTCCAACATCGCAATAGCATCATCATTGCGATTTAGTTTACTGTAGACGCTTCCCAATGCATTGCAGGTGTCTGCTAAAGCTTTGATGGGGGCATCGCTTGAAGGGATCTCATCCATGAGTTTTTCCTGCTGCTGTCGAGCGAGCAACAATTCCCTTTCGGCATCCTCCAGTCGTCGTGTCAGCTGGTAGATCATTCCAACACGAAAATGGGCGGCAGCAACCTCCTCGCCTAGCTTAGAATTACTTCCACCTTCGGAAAGGAAGTACTCATAATGTTTCAATGCCTTTTCGAGCAACTCTGCTCGCAGCGGTTGCATGCCTGGCTCGTTCAGTAACTCATCTTCGCTGACGCGAGTGAAGAGTTCATCAACTACCTGTAACGCTTTTTGGAGTCGTGATTCTGAGACCGCCAGAGCGGCTGATGTGTTTCGATAGCCGATGACAATGGAAGCCATGAAGGCGATGAGAAGCAGAGCGGCGGTTGCCGTTAGAGAAGCGGGGATCGGATTCCTTTGGCACCATCGCCAAGTTCTCTCAAGTCTTCCAACGGGTCGAGCGACGATGGGTCGGCCTTGAAGATACCGTTGAAGATCCTCCGCAAGTTCATGGCAACTCTCGTAACGTCGAGACGGATCCTTATGAATCGACTTCAGACATATCGTTTCCAGGTCGCGATGCACCCCAGCATTCAATTGCCTGAGAGCAAGGGGCTGCTTGTCGATGATCTGTCTGATCGTCTCCGCGATGTTCGCTGCTTGAAACGGTGGCCGCCCTGTCAAGAGATGGTAGAGTGTCGCACCTATGGAGTATTGATCAGCGGCCGGAGTGACCGAGGCAGCATCCTGGGCTTGTTCCGGCGACATGTATGCTGGAGTTCCCATTACCTGCCCAGCGTACGTGATCGAATTTTGTCCTTCGACGAATTTGGCGAGGCCGAAATCGGTGACGAGCGGACGATCGGTCTGCTCTTCGACCATGATATTATGAGGCTTCAAGTCGCGATGCAGAATGCCTTGATCGTGCGCTGCCTGCAGAGCCAACGCTACTTGATGCATGTAGGATGCTGCTCGACGATTCTCCAATGGCCCATCGCGCAGAATGTCGAAGAGACTGAGCCCTTTGACGAAGCGCATCGCATAGTAGTGCAATGGAGACGCTCCCGTATTGCCGGATGGAACCTCTCCAACTTCATAGACCGACACG
>JALOQW010000023.1 GCA_025459275.1 Pirellula sp. | reverse complement strand
GTGGGAGCAGTTGAGGACAACTGCTCTACGGCCCCGTAGAACAGCTGTCCTCAGCTGTTCCTCCCACTGCTGCTACCCGGCCGGCGCTTCGCATCACTCCTGGATGCATCGTTCGCTGCTGTAGTGACGTCCGTTGCCTGTCGGTCTCCTTGGAAGCGTGGAATAACATGCAAATGTGTTGCGCGTGGAGACGCAGGGTGGGAGCAGTTGAGGACAACTGCTCTACGGTCGTTTCCAATAAAGATACTCTTCCGTTGCAAGCTTTGCCTTAACCGGATTCTCAACGATGTACCTTTGAAAATACTCAAAGTCATCGGTGCTACGTATGGCATGGTCAAAGGGTTCTGGCTGCCAAAGAACCCCCATTCGACCAAGCCGCTCATTGATCTTTCTTGCTGTGTAACGCATCCAACTCTGTCCAATCGTATGCAATCCACCGTCCTCACGAAACTGAGCAATCACGTGAACATGGTTTGGCATGACGACCAAACTGTCTAAGTCATACTTCTCGCCATCAAAGTGCCTTATGGAGTTGGCTACAATCTCGGCATTGGGTGCATCCTTCAGCACACACGATCCGTGGCAGCTATCCAACGAATGATGGATAAGCTGACTTGCCCTTCTCCTGAACTCACGACGAAGCTCCGGTCGCAGTTGACTGAGTATCGGCTCAGAATCGAAACCGATGGTTCCTAACACGGTCTCCGCAAGGCAAACGGGAAGCGAACGAGACTTTAGCCATATTCGAAGCTCGTCTGCCATTCGAAGGAGCACTTCCCTTGGCAACGAATCTGCTAATCGAAATGTCACGAAAAGGGCCGCGCCTGCTTGGCACCAGTGAGGCAAATTCCGCTCAGTGATCTCAATGTCAGACCTTCGATCCAGCGGGCGAAAGACGACCGAATGTTCCTTGGCGTCCGACATGTACGTGACTTCCTAGAAAACCGATTTCCATGCTACTAAACACGTGCAAATCCGATTGTTGTATCACCTTTCGACCCCCCGTAGAACATTTATCCTCAGCTGTTCCTCCCACTGCTGGTACCTGGCCGCACTTCGTATCACTCCTGAACGTCTCGTTTGCTGTCGCGGTCAAGCCGTTGCCTGTCGGTCTCCTCGGATGCGCGGAATAGCATGCAAATGTGTTGCTCGTCGACACGCAGGGTAGGGAGCAGTTGAGGACAACTGCTCTACAGCCCCGTAGAACAGCTGTCTCAGCTGTTCCTGATGCGGCTGCTACCTAGCCGGCGCTTCGCATCACTCCTGAACGACTCGTTCACTGTCGCGGTCAAGCCGTTGCCTGTCGGTCTCCTCGGATGCGCGGAATAGCAGGCAAATGTGTTGCTCGTCGAGACGCAGGAAGGGAGCAGTTGAGGACAACTGCTCTACAGCCCCGTAGAACAGCTGTCTCAGCTGTTCCTCCCACTGCTGCTACCCGGCGGGCGCTTCGCATCACTCCTGATGTATCGTTCGCTGCTGTAGTGAAGCCCGTAGCTGCCGGTCTCCTTGGAAGCGTTGAATAGCATGCAAACGCGTTGCTCGTGGAGACGCAGGAAGGGAGCAGTTGAGGACAACTGCTCTACGTTTCAAAGAAGCTATTGGACGGGGAGAGAACGATCTGGACTAGAACAATGCTTGCCATTGGCATCGCAGCAAGAAGCCTTTGTCACCGACGAGGATATCGGCCCCAGTGCTGTTGGCGGGACTGCCGTCGATGTAGGTGCCGTCCACCGAGATCTTTAGAAACTGCATGTTTCTTGGATAGTAAGAAAACCCGGTCGCATAGCTGTTCGCAGAACCTTGGTCGCCGGTCACAAACGCGTATTGCGAGTTCCATTCGAACTGCTTGGGTACGATGAAGCAGCCACCTTCGCAATAAAACCCGTGCTGAAGTCCGACCGCCGGGACGGGAGCATCCGAAACAAGATTTGTGATCGATCGCAGGAAGTATTCGGCGTTCGCACTCCAGCCTCGGTATTTGTACGCCGCATCGACCGCGATCAAGAATACGTTGAAACCATCCACTTTCGTGTTCGGGGCCAGGGCGTCTTGTTCAGTGATCCGTGTGCCGTCCGTAAGTCGCAAGAAGTCGGCTTCTTCCAGTTGTCGACCAGGTGTCCCTTCGATCGATCCGACGGCGGACATACCCAATCGAACGGCCAAGTCTTCGTGGTATTCGAAGTCGGTGGGCCTTAAAGGTCCATAGTTTCCAATCACATCGCGATACACACTACCTGCAATCGCGAAATTCTCCCCCAGTTCCGTCGGTGTCAGCCCTTCGGTGTTGTACCCCTGGCCAATCATCAGTTCATAGCGAGTCTCTGGATCCGGATCTCCAACGATCCACATGCCCGTCGTACGACTAGGACGGAAGAACTCGTTCGACATGGGACGATCGACCATGCGGGTATCAAAGGCGCCGAGAATCCAATTGCGAGTCCCCGGGACTTTGCGTTTCCCTAACTGAAGTACCCGGTTATCCCGATATTCCCATCCCACCCATCCGTCGATCAACGACGTGACATGTGCGCTATCGGTATCGGAATCAAATTGGGCAAAGTAGGTTAGCTGCGGCGTGAACGCATGACCAGAAAAGATCAACCGAGCGCGCTCGATGTCAAAGTACTGGCGATCGAGAATGGGTCGCTCGACCCCTGCATTGTCGGTCCAGGAATCTGCTGCCCTTGAAAACGTGACAAAGCGGAATTGAAGTCTCGCGTTCGTACGGAGTTCGAACGATTCCTTTCCGTTGTTGCCACGCAAGAAAAAGCCTCGATCGTAACCGGCATCCCAAACATCGCCCGACTCTTGACTGCTGAACTCCTGGGGATTCATCGAATTTTGTGGAACCGCCTGAATGCCAGAATCGTTTTCGCGATACGATTCATTCAGATCGTAGTCCTTGAAAGGATCCACTGTGGGCTCTTGCGCGCCAACAGAACCTACGAAGCAGCACAGCAGTGTTGCCACTAACCATTCGATTCTTCCATGCAGAACGGTTCGTGCCATGGATGGTCGCGTCTACCTTTGCCTGTCCAAGCTCTATCGATACTCGAGTCGATGTCAGAGATCATCGGCTACGCAGACTTTGCGGACTACGAAAAGCTGAACGAATAAGCAGAACCGTCTACTGCCCCAAAATGCTAGCTACATTGCCAGAATGCAAGTTACATGGGTCGCGTGGCCTTCGCATCGCCCAAGGGCCCCAAAACGATTTTGAAGTTCCCGGTGGGCAGTTTTTCTGACTTCGGGTTCGATACGTCCAGTGGCTTGCTTTCCATGGCCACCGTTACCGACTTGCGTTGTTCCGGTGACAAGTCCATATAGATGCCATCGCGTCGATTGAATTCCTCGTTGGATTCAAAGTACATTTGGGTAACGAGTTCAGGATGCTCCTTTGCCACGATCCGATAGTGGATGTGTGGGGTCCGACCGGGGTATTTTCCGGGTTGGATGGTACGGAAAGAAAAGCTTCCATCGTCGCCGGTCAGGATGCGAGCCCAGTATTGGAAGTTAGGATC
Source organism: Pirellula sp. (assembly GCA_025459275.1). Lineage (GTDB taxonomy): Bacteria > Planctomycetota > Planctomycetia > Pirellulales > Pirellulaceae > JBKCUI01. The sequence goes on along the minus strand of JALOQW010000023.1, from coordinate 20,854 downwards.
CATTGGGCGATCGTTCCGATCTTGGGGGTGATTGTATCGGCCTGTCGTGCAGGCTTGCCACACTTCTACAACGACCTGAGAAAGAGGACGATCATCGAAATTGACGACGCTTCCTCGAACGACGATTTGGTCTCCTTCAGCCACGGGACTCTTGTCATCCAATCGCGTGAGATCGGCATCGTAGTACTTTTGCTTTTCGATCTCGGGAATGGGGTAGAACGGCCCCTTGGTCTGGACCGCTGTTGGCGTTAATCCCTCCTCGAGCCAGGGTAATCCCCATGACGTCCGAGTTAGACCGACTCCTAATCCGCTCCAAACCAACGATCGAACGAGAAAGCGGCGACGTGAGGAAGACATTTGGATACTCCGAATTTCAGAAGAGATAAGTTGGCGAAACGCTCAACGAATTAAGGATGAAAGACCGCGAAACCAGCCTTCCAACGATCGACTTCGGATCGTGAGCATTGTAGGAATTGTAACACGCAACCAAGAAAGTGTTTCGCTGCCACTTCCTCAGGCAGCGAGTTTTTACCTACATGTTGACTTCGTGGGATTTAGTCTGGAGTGGAGTCCTTTCCGGTCGCTTGATTCTGGTTGTTCATGCCCGCTGTGTATCCATTTCCGTTCACTCCAATCCAGTCTGGCAAGCCTTTGCCGGCGAAGGAGTTGCTGCGCTCTCCGGGACAATCCCCCATTTCGTGGGAGATCATCGTGCCGGCGCGCCGACGGGAGCGAGCGTTGGAAGGAGTCTTTGTGGGCTGCGCTGTGGCTGAAGCCATCAACCAAGTCGTCTGCACTCCCGATATCTACGCCGCGAGAAAGGCAGCGAATCGCCTGTTGAAAGACGATGGTCCAATGTTCATGATGCCGAACCACCGGCTCCATGCGATGGTCCTCACCATTCAATCGTTGCTCCTCTCACGGGCAAGCATCGATCGATTCGCAACGGCGCTCCGATGGAGACTGAGATACTATCGAGCAGGACGGCCCTTTGCACTTGCAGCCTCCAGAGTCGCTGGCTTCCTGAACACCGAGGTCCCCGGCGGGCTGAGCCCTTCGTTGGGTACCGATCCCCTGGCCAGAGCTGCGATTCTGAGCGTTGTGCTTCAAGGGCATAGTCATGGGGGGTTGCGGTGGGTGCAACGTTCGACCGTTTCGACACATCGCGATGCTCTGGTAACCAACTCGGCGATGCTGGTGGCCATCGCAATGCAAGCTGCCCAAATCGCAGACTCAGAATTCGAAGTTCCTCGTGATCAACTGCTTCAAGTGATGAGCGAATCGACTTCCATGCCTGAACTAAAAGACCGCTTACTGGCGCTCGCAATGTTGTTGAAGCATGATCGGCCTCTATTGTCAGCCGCGCGACTCCTTGGATTCGTAGGGTCGGTTCCGCCAAGCATTGTGGATGCTGCTTTACTAGGAATCTATGCTTGGCTGCGATATCGCGGAAACTTTCGCAGGACCGTCGAAGAGGTAACGATGCTGGGTGGTGACGTCTGTTCCGCCGCAGTCGTCGGCGGCGCATTGGCAGGAGCCGAACTCGGCGTGGAAGGTATCCCGATCGAATGGGTCGAGCGAACCATCATGGATCCACATGATGCAGCATGGCGTGAGCTTTACATCGAACGGTTGCGAGACTGGCCTCATGGACCCGAAGACATCCAGCGCACCAAACATCTGCCGATCATGCCACTCGGCCAACTGCGCCGCAACCTGTTCTTTGCTTGGTGGTGGATGACCTTGCCCTTCCGTCGCGCCGCCTATCGCGTCTCCCATGGCGAAGGCAAGCATCGCTAGTCTCTATCGCGCATAAAACGGGACGGGAGGCAAGAACGCGTGCTGCAACAGAATGCTGGCGGTCCCTTCCCAAAGAGCGAACTTGGCGAGATAAAGAAACCCAACATAGAAACCGATAGCGCTGATCAATGGGATCCACGCAATCCAGCGCAACGTCCAATGACAGTCCCGCTCTCGCTGTCGGCTCCGCCGTAAAGCCCATCCCGCCAAAAGCTTTGCCGGAAAAATCAACACCACGAAGAACAAGGACAATATCCACCACAACTCTTGCGGTATCGCTTCGATCCGAAGCAAGTACAACGGAAGTGCAAGAACGACCAGTCCCACGATCGCAATCATGAACGCGAAGGGAGCCTTTTTGAACGACGCTCGAATACTTCGACGATCGAACGCCGACCAAAAACGTCTTTGACTAGCCATCTGGATTGGGAGAAACGGCAAGTACATCAAGACCCACCACATGCCCACGGCTCCCGCCAGTCCGACCAATCCGAGGGCACCGCCTCCTGGACTGGTCAGCGCAATGATCATCAAGATGGCTGGGATGATCAACCAAACCAAGGCGGCGATCGTTCCAAAGAAGCCTGTCTTCAGCAGCGAGGGGAGACGAAGCGCGGTTACAAAGTTCCAGAGTCGGTCCTCCGCATCGCGCCATGTTTGTGCCCGAAAGATCGTCTTCACGAAACGGACTGGGGCAGGCCACAAGAAATGCCACCAGCGACCTCCTCGAAAGATGGCCCAGGCACACCACACCACCCACACGGCAGCGACGATCCGCGCGGCAAGGCGCATCCTCGCTGCTCGAAGCGAACCAGGATCGATCAACTCCGCGCTATAGGCCAGGTCGGCCAGGAACCAAACTGCGAGCCATGTCAGGCCGATCCAAACACTGCACCACACGATCGATCCTGCCAAGGCTGCTCCCGGAAAGCATCGACGTATAGGTTCGCCACGCGCGACCCGCCCGGACGATTCGAGCATGTACCCTAAGCTGGCGAATTGAAGGATTGGGATCGTGGCCGCCACGGACAGAACCAGGATCAGCGCCATGCCATTCCAGACCCTTCCAAGGAAACCCTGAATCCACGAAAAACAACGGAAAATCATCACGTCGGCATGCCCTCGGCCTCGGATTGCCAGCTTCCTTCGAACCTAACGGACGGAACCTTACTGATTCGCCCTACCCTGCGTATTCTTTGGTAAACCACGAAAAACATGGGGGAAAAACCCCGTTTCCAAAGGACTGGCCCTCTCTCGCCAAGCGGAATGGCCATCGAACCAGTTTTACCGATATTCGCGTTTGCACTCGTTTCGCGGGCAACTAGTATAAAAGGCAATTGTATCGGCCCCAGACTTCTTGGAACTGAACCTATGCGACTCCGATTCTCCTCCTTGAAACATTCCGCTTTGGCTCTCCTCTTGGTCGGTCTCACCACATCGGCCTCCATTCAAGCACAAGACCCACTCGACGAAGTGTACGGGCATGCCGTTCACGCATACTATCGAGGGGACGTCACCCGCGCACAAGAATTGCTTGATCAAGCCATCTCCGCCGGCAGCACCGATCCACGTGCTTATTACTATCGAGGCCTGTGTTTGTCCGTTCTCGGAGGTGATACCTCCGCAGGTCAAGCCGACTTCGAAAAAGGGGCCGAGCTGGAGATCAGTGGTCAGAAGGTCGTGAACGTTGGAAAAGCCCTTGAGAGAATTCAAGGACCCGCACGTTGTGCTATCGAGTCCATTCGCCGGGACGCGCGCTTGGCCTCCCGCGACAAGTATCTTCAAATGCAACGCATGCGATACGAAGAATCGCGACGAGCTCCTGTTGTCCCACCTCGAAGCTCTGATGCACCTCCAACGCCAGTACCACCCATCAATGATCCGTTCGCACCAGGAACCGATTTGAACAAGGGAACGCCGGTCCCGATGCCTGAAACAAACAAGCCCGCACCACCAACCACCGATGATCCGTTCGGTGACGCGCCCGCGGATGCCACCAAGGACGCGCCACCACCTGCCGACGATCCGTTCGGCGGTAACAACAACCCACCCGCCACCGACGACCCCTTCGGCGGCTGATCGCTCGACTTCGGCGGAAGCGAACATTTCTTAGCAACCCAAGATCCATCGGCCAAACCGATGGATCTTTTTGTTTGAAGAGAGAGACAAAGAACTCGCAACCGCGCATACCATTGGCAAGCGGCGGGTGTTAACCCTTGTCGTTATCCATGTTTTCTAGTGATGAGGTCCGAAATCATTGGAGTTTCGTACTCGCACTCCGTCCGAAGGACAGTACTCGTACTCGTTCTCGATCATCCGGCTCATTTCGAGTACGAGTAGGAGTACCATTTCATTGAGTACGACTGCCGATTGAGGAAGCAAAACGTGGGTCAGAAGCGTAAGCTTACGTTCGCGGCTCCCAAGGAAGCAGGCGATGTGAGTCGTCGCTTGAGACCTCGAGCAACCAAACGCTGCGATTCGGGTAATCGGATTGAAGCTCGTCCGCAAGCGATTCGTCCCAGCGGGCCCACACGATGCGCGCGGTCGTGGGGTCGGCCGCATTGAATACCCACTCATGATGAATATTGTGACCCGGGGCATACCGCACCATCACCAAATGATTCCCTTCCTGTGCCAGCAAGTGAGCTTCGGTCTGCGCCCGCTCGACAAACCAAGGAAGTGGGTCGCTGTTGCGGGCCTCCACCATACTGCGAGTGCATACCACTAAGCCCACGACCTGACTCAACAACAATCCGATCATCACCACGCGATCAAGGCGGCCGCGATGCGTAAAGACCTTGCCGGATTCATCAGCACTGGAATGTGCCATGGCATGCAACGCAGCACGAATTCCGACGGCCGACAGAAGGATTGCGAGCGGAATCAACGGTGCCACATAGTTGGGAGAGACCCACGGTATCGCATTGATCACCAGAAACGCCGCGACCGCTGCGAACCAAACGCCCCAATACCGGAACCGAACGCGTCGAATCGCGACAGCTGCCACGGGGGCGAGAGCCAACAACCATCCCCAATGCTTGACCAAGTGCAGTGCGCGCGTCCCCATCAATCGGCCATAACCAGACCACGATGCCGCGCTCTCGTACGCTTCCATCGACCAACCGCGATGGAATGCGACTTGCTCGGGAAACCGATGACCGAGCGATGGCTCATGCGGTATCTGCCACACGAAAACCGGCGCGACACCATACTGCTTTTCATGAAGTTGATAAGGTAGCTGATACCATGAGCCCGTGACTTGCTGATTCACGAACCCTTGCATCGTGAATCCGAGCATCAAGATCAACGCAGCAGGGGACCCTGCAAGCCAAAACGCGCGCGACCCAAGACGCCCGTTTCGGATCCACTCGTAAGCGAATGGCAATGCCAACAGTCCGCTGAGCAAGGCAACCTCGAACGGGCGCGAGAACATCCCCAACACCAGCCCTATAGCCACCGCGATCGAGGCTGATCTCCCATGGCCAACGCCGATACGACGTAACCGAAGCAATCCACCAATGACCAAAGCCACCGAACCAACAGCCAACCATCCATGCGTGAACTCCTGCGACCATCCGGTCTGCCACATGGGATGTAATGCACTCATCATGCCGAATGTCCATGCCCATCGCGCCGGCAATGCAGCAAGCAACATCCACGTGATCGCGCTGCATGCGAGACTGGCGGCTAGCCACATCCCCACCTTCCATTCACCGAATACCAGCTTACCGAAAGCCATCAAGGCCCCCGAGCCGATCGGAAACTTGGCTGCGTAACTGGGCTCCACCACAATATGGAAGGACTGCAACAGTTCATGGGAAGGGGGCGTGGGATTGCTCAGTCTCCCATGCAACAACGTATCGGCGACCAACAAATTGCCGAAGTCGTCATGGATGTTGGGATACGCGGGAACCCAAACAGATACCAAGGCCGCCACAAAGAAAGCGACAACGCCTGGAGATAAACACACCAACCGACGATTCATTGACAATGACTTCATCACCTTCCGTGGCTCACAGACGCGCCATGCGCAGCACACTCAACAAGAAACTGCTGGCAGCGCATTGGACACCTAGAGCAACCAAACCTGCACCTGGGATAACCCATCGAAGTGTCTTGGCATACTCCAATGCCCCGAAACCCGAAGCTGCCCATGTCCAAGCGATACCGCCGATGCATGCGATCCCGATAGCGATCATCAACCCCGATGCAGCAAGCAATTTTTCCAAAGGGAATCGTTTGCAGAAGGCATCCAAGACCGGATCATGCGGGAGGATCCCCTCGGTGATGGCAAACGTCTTCGCCAGGACCGCACACCACACCAACTGCGAAGCCACCAAGATCGACAAGGTTCCCATCAACAACGTATGCACATCGAGCGTTGCCCCAGCGATCATGAACTGAGGTACGGCCAACAGACATAGAATCAGTCCAAGACCGGCCAACACACCCCCTGGGACGAGGAACGTCCAACGTGGGCTCAGCAGCAGAAAGAAACGAAGTGTTCTCCAACCATCACGAAACGTTCGCAAGTGGGAACGGGAATGAATGCGGCCATCCCGGTGCAACGTGATCGGAACCTCGCCGATCTTCGCTCCGAATAACGTCCCTTTGATAATCATCTCGGTCGCAAACTCCATTCCGGTACATCGCTGATCGAGCTGCTGCTGCCACTCTTTGCGAAAGCCTCGCATCCCGCAATAGACATCGTGGATGGGGGTTCGGAACATCGTACGGACCAGAAACGAAAGAAGAGGATTACCGATCCAGCGATGCAGGACCGGCATGGCTCGAGGGGCAACGGTCCCCCCTCCACTGGGGAGCCGGCATCCCTGCACGAGGTCTTTGCCATCCACCAGTTGTTGGTAGAACGGCTCGAGCTGCGTGAAGTCGTAACTGTCGTCGGCATCTCCCATCAGAACGAATCGTCCGTGGGCCGCTTGGATGCCCCCCATGAGAGCGGAGCCGTAGCCACGTTGGGGTACGTGGACGACTCGGGCGCCGGCCTGTTCGGCGAGATGTTGGGATCCGTCGCTGCTGCCGTTGTCCGCGACGATGACTTCACCCGGGATTCCCAAGCTTTCGAGGGCTGACTTGGCTTTCGCAACCACCCGACCAACGGTATCCGCTTCGTTCAAACACGGAATAACCACGGACAATTCGAGGGTTTGGGCTCCTTGATGGGCGGAACCCGCCGGGGGAGCGGCCTCGCCCACGCTCGCCAACCACGCATCGGCCCGGTCCAGGGTGGTCTCGATCCGAGCTTCGAGCGTATCGTAGGAAAGTGCCGCTTCGTATGGGCTTTGACGCATCGTCGGGGGGACGGGCGGTTTGGCAGTAGGGCTACGCCGAGGGCGGGTTCGTTCCATGTGCGGTTCCTGTCTGAGAGCAGCTCAATTGCTTCGGAAGTCTACGCCAAGAGCCATGAAAGGAGCCCGGAAATGCTACGAAAGGAACCTCCCCAAGGGGGCAGAGGGCAACAAATGAATGGGTCGTAGGGGCTGCAAAAGCTCTTCCGCGATCGGGGCAATGGATTTAGGATTTAGCCCATCAAAGAGGAAGGCATCGACTGGGAAGGATGGGACTCACGACGCGTACCACAGGGACGGTAGCCGGGGAACTTGGTGACGAACGAAAGTGCTCAAGCCTGTCATGACGAAGATCTGCTTCAGGTCCTTGGATACCTGAATTTTTCGTCGGGCAAATCAGACCCGAAATCCCTGGCGGCATTGAATCGTTTGTACCGTCGCGCTTTGGCCGGTACTCCTGGGCATTATTCGCCTTACACGGGCCTTCCCCCCTGGCTCGCTCTCTGGCACGAGTTGCAAGACCATCTCCATCAGTTGAAGTCTCAGAAGCCGGCCTTTCGGGAAAGCGATCAGGCCCAGCAGGTCATGCGTCTGGTTTGGCAAATCCTCCTTCCGGACTACCTGGACTTTCACAGCGATCTCCTGTTCCATCAAGAGCCCGAAGGCCTGTTCAACGGATTGTTCCTGGGACGAGCCATCGAGGCCGTGCTGCAACAAGGGGGGCCTTGGGACGATGTCGGGCGGATCGTCTCGGGTGCGATTGAGCATCTCAATGACTACGTCGGTTATCGCCCGGTCGCCGTCCTCGAAGGCCGCAGACTGGAGCCGTATCCCCATGAGTGGCTCCGACCCATTCCCCTTTACATCCGCGATGTGGGAGTCGCCTACGGCCCGTATTGCGATTTGATCACCCATGCCTTGGAGATCCTTAGGAACACTTCTCCGAATATCCTGCGCGATGCTCAATACGATCCGTCGATGCTCGATGAATTGGCGATGGATCCTCGGGCTTACGACTTTGATCACCCGGTGAACAAGCGCCCCAATTACTATTTCGGTCAGTGGGATCCTCACTTGATGGATCAGAACGGTAACTACCGCCGCTTCGTCCTGCAGCAAGTCACCGTGGATGCGTTGCTGGCTCGGGTCAAACAGCACAGCGACATCCCTTACAAGGAGTCGCTGACGGAAGCGGCCGCGGTCTTGGCAGGAACGATGTTGATGGCTTCGGGCATCTCCGGTGGATCCGCCAACGCATTCTCATCGAATACGACTCTCGTCGGGCTCCTCTCTCAGATCGCATCGTACCGAGATGCTTTCTATGCCGAGTTTCTCGAGCAGCTCACCGGGCCTCATCGCGAACGCTTGATGGCGGAAGCCACCATTCGCCGTCAACCTTTAGGTGGCGCGCGTCAGGAACTCAACACCAACCTAGCGCGACTTCGTGCAGCCCAAGTCGAACGAGTCCAATTAGCCCGCATCTTTGCCCGTATGGGAAGTGCGACAGCGGCCAAAGATGAATCAGACGATGTTCACGTTCCTTCAGCCCGTATCCTGTGCCGTATCGATTGCTTGCTGACGATCGGCAATCAGATGTTGCGCCGTCGCGACCTCGAAAATGCATCGGAGATACCGGAACAAATCTTCGACCTGATCCAACGCGGAGTTGAATGTGGAGCCTTGGTCGACCCTTGGAATATTCTTGGCTTTGCCGGCAACTTCCCGCGGTTTATCGGCACCGATGCAACGGTTGTGGATGATCGAGTCCGTGAGTTGGTCCAGATCATGGAGCAGCTTTTTGGACTCCTATCGCGTGTCTGGAGAGAAGCCGCGGCCAGCGATGACGCTGCGTTATGCGAAGCCACCGAAGCTCGGTTCCGACGTATATCGCAATGGTGGCGCAAGTTCGCGGCTCACGAAGTCAGCGATGTAAACGCGACCGATCCGAACGAAACACTAGAATCCTCGCAGCTCGTCGCCAGAGCTCTGCGTCTGTGGAATCAAGGTGGATCGGCCGCCGGAGACCTAAAGTTCTGGACGCCACACGCAAACATCTTTGATTCGCCCAAGGCTTACGCGCTGGTCATCGAAGCGTTGCTGAACCGTGGCGACTTCATCAGCTGCATGGCGCTTCTCGTTCATTGGCTCGACAGTGTCGATCGGGTCGGATTGCAAAGTGGGAACACCTCTTATTCCGATTTGGCACGTATGTGGCTCGAACGTGTATTCGAACACGCCTATCCTTCATCTAATCAAGACGAACAGGATGCACAGCAACCCTGCGGCGTGACCGAACAAACTCGCGTTTGGGAGCTTGTTGAAAAGTTCTTCGATTATCTGGAGGCCAACGGCGGGGATTTTTGGACCCCACCGCAGTTTGAATTGGCATCCATTGCGAAGAAACGACGACGGTCCATCGACGATGCGGATGACGATTCGGATCATGAATCGACCTTGACGGCCGCATGGGATAATGTGAGCTATGTCGACAGCACCGACGATGGGGTCGAAGGACCTATCTACGAACAAGACGAAGGGACCAACGAAGAGCTATCCGCCGAATCCAAGCGGATCGGTGAACACCTGACCTTTCTGTCAGCGCTGGCACAGATGTGGAAGTTGGTGGCCCAGTCGACGCTGACTCTGGCCGACGCGGACGCGTCTTCGATCCTGACGGACCGCAAGCAACGGGTCCTGTGCGCGATCCTTTCTTGGACCAAACGTTGTCTGGAAAACCGCGACGGCCTGATTGCACTGTTGGATCAGGTCCGCGGATTTGCGATCGCCCGAGGTGGAACCGATACCGATTCGATGACCCGGTATGATCGCCAGCGTGTGGTCAAGGAATCCTTAATGGAGCGGATCTTGGCTGCTGCCGTCGAGACCGCCGATGCAGGACGTATGCTCCTCGGATCGCTGCTGGCCCACTCCGAGGATCGAGATGCAGTCCAACCCTTGCTCGCGGATCTACCAACGGATGAACGCCTCACTGTGGAGTTATACGGTGACTTGATGGCCGGCCGTCGCGATTCGGTCGACACGTCCTTTACCCAGTTCCTCGCAGCCATCCGCAATGAACGATTGCTTTACGTATCTCTGGCGAGAGGGGGCGATCCTCGAGAGATCCTCGTCGCTCGCGTGCGGCGCCGGGCATTGACCCATCTCCTGACGTGGCTGCCACGGCAAGGCTTTTATCTTCATGCATGCCGCTTGGTCGATGCCGCTCGGCACATGGAACACCAACATCCTGTCGGTCATGGGGCAGTCACCGAGTTTGACGATCTGTTTCAGAATGCGTTCAAGTCCCTCGTCCGTGGATTGATTCGCAATGCCTACCAATGGCAAGCCTCGGCGCCACGCACCAAACGGGGGTCGCGACTGCGTTTGACTCAGTCCAGTTTGGAACGCCCCATCGATGCCGATTCTTGGAGTTCGATGGAGTTGGATTCGATCGTCGATCAAAACCCACCGGAACCGGACAGCGAAGTCCTGGTACCCCTGCTAGAACAACTGACAGAGATTTTGCTCGGCAGTTGGCTGTCTCATTCACGAACGCTGCGACTCAGTGTTCTCGAAACCGTCGAAGGGACAGCAACGTGGAGCCAGCTCTCTCAGTTCATTCAGAAGTATGGCAAAGGACTGTTCACTCAGGGCTTCTTGCGACTTTCCAACGTCCGAGCCATTTTGCATCAAGGGGTTGGATCCTGGCTCGAGAATGCCAAGGTCAATCGAGATGGTGATGAGATCCAGCCCTTGCTGGACGCGATTGAACAAGGCGATATCAGTATCGAAGAATCCCAACGCTGGTTGGCCGTTGTCTTTGAAGCCATCATCGATCACTTCACCGAGTACAAAGACTACAACAGCACCACCACGCAATCCGATCGAGGTGAAATGCTGTACATGCTGCTCGATTTTCTGCGCCTTCGGGTTCGCTACGATCGCGTTTGCTGGAACCTGAAGCCCGTCTTCTGGGCGCATGAAGTCTTGGTGCACAACGGTTGCCAACAATCGGCCCAGCAGTGGCGTCGAGCCCTCTCCGATCGTGTGTCGCGTGAAGCCGATCAGTACCTGGAAAAACTCGCCAAGCTTCAAGAACTGTACGCGATGAAAATGCCTACGGTTGCGGATCGTCTCAACGAACGATTCGTTAAACCCATGGCGATCGATCGGATGCGAGCCTTGATCCGACCGGCGATGCGGCAACTGCGATCCAACGATCGAGAAGAGAGCCGAGCTTTTGATCTGTTGGTGCAAGAGGCCCACTTGATGATGCGCGAACCGACAGGGGTTGGCCTCGAGATCCCAGCCTGGTTAGTCATGCTCGACGAAGAAGTCGATCGAGTCGTCCATCAACACATGCAGATCCCGCAGGTCCAGCGGCTGGAACGGGCCGTGCCGTCGTTCTTGGTCCCACTCGACGAGATCCAACGCCAGTTGACTCAAGCGATGACCCAAAACCGCTCCCTCCGCTCGCCAAGCCCCGATCCGCCCAAGAAGTAAGCGTCACTCGCTCAATGCGCCGGTGCCGTACCCGTACTCGCGTCCGAGGCTTCCTTGGGCGTCGGTCTCGACGATGGCGGAGAAAATCCGAACAGCAACAACAACATCGCTAGGATAGCCAAGCCGGTCGGGACCATGAACACACTGAAGTAATCCACATTCCCAGTCCCCTTGTCGGTAAAGAAATCCTTCAGGTAGATGAACCCAAAGTTGGCGATCACCAAGCCAACTCCCAGAATCAGCAAGTTAAACAACCCCTGCGCACTGGTTCGAATGTCCTTCGGAAAGACTTCGTCGACGAAGATATACAAGGTCGCGAAGAAAAACGCATAACAGATACCGTGCAGCACTTGAATAAAGATGATCAAGGCCTGCCAGTTCTCGTTACCGAAGAATGCAAAGGTCGCAAACCGCAACGCATGCCCGAGAATGCCGAGCACCATCGTCCACTTCCAACCCAACCGCACCAAGACAGTCCCCAGAATCACCATCGTCACGATCTCTGCCACCTGACCGATGGTCGTAACGGCCATCGTGATATTCTCGCTCAGACCGACTGCTTTGCTGAGGAATCCATCAATCAACACAAAGTAGCCATTGTGAATGATGGAATCGAGCAACGTCACGATGAATAGTACCAAGACGAACGGGTGCTTCAGTTGTTTAAATGCCTTGACCCATGCCAAGCTGTCCTCGCCGGCAACCGCTTTTTTGGGAGGCGTGTGCGGTAACGTGAGACTGAATCCAGCAAGGGCCAGCGAAACGATCCCCGCAACAATGAAGATCGATTGCATCTGATCCACGGTGGCCTCGGCTCCGAGCAGAAAAATGAACGGCCAGGAGATGACGATCCAGCCAATGGTTCCCCCCATGCGAACGAACCCAAACTCTTTGGCTGGATTCTTGAGGTGCGCAAACGCTAATGAGTTCGTTACAGACAGAGTCGGGACGTAGAACAATCCATACAAGAGAAAACAAGCAAAGAAGGGCCAGAAGGTGTTGCAATAAGCGGTCGCAAAAAGAGCGATACCGCCGACCAAGTGGCTGAAGGCAAGGAATCGTTCCGCCGAAAAGTTACGATCGGCAAACTGATTGCTGAAAAAGATACCGACCAAGGATGCGATCCCAAACATGCTCCCCGCCAACGATTGTTGCCAGGGTTCGAAGTTGAGCCCACTCGAACCCATCAGAGAGAAGACCTTGACTTGCCATGCTCCCCAAATGGCAATCTCGAGAATCATCATGATGAAGAGCTTCGTCAATGTGCCAGTATCAGTCCGCATAATCAAGCTTTCAGAGTCGACACCCAGGTCGTGGACAGGGTCGTGTGGAAGGAGGTAATCCGGTCAGTGCCGGGATTGGAGTGACATAATCTCGCGCACGAGCCTGCTGAAATCAAGTCCCCGACCTGTCAAGCAGGTTGGGAATCGAGCCAGAACGCCTTATAATCGCTCCACCCATACCCCCAAAGGACACAGTTTTCTACATGCCAGACCCCACGAGCAAGGATGCCGAGTTTCTCGCAGATGCCCTTTCAAGCTACCGCTGTCCCGTTGGAAAGTACGACGAACTGGTGGGGCCCGATGGTTGCGTACGCGCAGGATACCGCAGACTGCTGGGTGTAGAGCCGGCTCTTTCGGGGCCTGAAATCTACGTCCGATGGAAAGCTGCCAAGCAATCGCTCCGAGACAATCCTCCCGCATCGACCGGTCAGCTGATCAAATCCGGGATCCCGCAATCGTGGGAACTGGACCCCGTTCCATGTGTGCTCGAACCTCATGTGTGGGCCGAACTTTCCGAAGGCCTGCGTCAACGCATGCAGTTGATCGATTGGATTCTATCCGATGTGTACGGACCGCAGAATTTATTGCGCGATGGATTACTCCCACCAGCATTGCTGTATGCGGCCCCATCCTATCTTCGCGCTGCCAGACGCATGGATGACCAGCCCAAACGCATGCTCCATCTGTACGCAGCCCAGATCGCTCGGTCCGCTTCGGGGCAGTGGCTTGTTATGGCGGATCGGACCCAAGGCCCGAGCGGCTGCGGGCATGCGGTCGAGAATCGGTTAGCGATGTCGCGAATTCTGTCGGACGATTTCCAATCGATGCGCATCGAACGTCTGGCGGGATTCTTCGCTTCCCTGCGACAGTCCATTCAAGACGCATTGCCTACCAAGGAGAAGAATCCTCGCATCGCCCTGTTGTCTCCAGGCGTTCAAAGCCAAACCTACTTCGAAGATGCCTACTTGGCCCGCTATCTAGGTTACAGCCTCTCACAGACAGCCGACCTTACCGTGCGTGGCGGCAACATCTACTTAAAAACTCTGGGTGGACTTGTCCGGGTCGACGCCATCCTGCGACGTATTGCCGACATGAAGTGCGACCCGTTGGAGTTGGATGCCTCGGGCAGTGAGGGTGTTCCTGGACTGACACAGGCATCGCGCGACGGGCGGGTGGTCCTTGCCAATGCACTGGGTACCGGATGGGGAGAGAGCCCCGCCCTAATGGCGATCCTTCCAAAGCTATGTCAAACGCTTCTTGGGGAACCCCTCAAATTGGAGAGCTCGCCGATATGGTGGTGCGGCGATCCTGAGTCGATGACCTTCGTGCTCGAAAATCTGGATCAGCTCATCCTTCGAGATGCGTTTGTTCGCCACTCTGCCAATCAAGTCTTTGGTCGCGAGTTGAAGGGGATGGAACGATCGCAATGGATCGACAAGATACGGGCGCAACCATGGGCCTTCGTCGCCATGCTCCCAATGCAATATGGCCATGTTCCCACCTGGGTTCACAATCACATCGTCGCATGGCCAGCCGTGTATCGGTTCTTCGCATGTTTCCATCGAGGCAAAATCGAGGTCATGCCCGGCGGTGTTTGCCGCGTCGCGGAATCGGAAGATCAACTAGATGAGAGCCTCGTTTCTGGCTACATGAGCAAAGATGTCTGGGTGATGAGCAAGGGGACGGTCAAACCGATCTCACTTCTGACTTCCGGAAAGCAATCGGTCGAACTCAAACGCTCAGCAATGGATTTGCCCAGCCGGGTCGCCGAACACTTGTTTTGGCTAGGCCGCTTCGCGGAACGCGCCGAATTCATGACCCGTCACGCCCGTTATTGCACCAGCCAACTCACCTCGGAGCTCTCCAGCGATGTACTCGGTTCCCACTGGCAAGTCGTCCGCTCCCTCGCCGAAAGCACCGGTATGGAAGCGGAGCCTCCGGCTGAGTCACCCGAGGAAGCTATGCATACCATGCGAACTGCAGTCCGCGACTTCCTGTTCGATCGCAGCAAGAGCGATGGAATTGCGGCAGCCATCCAAGGAATCCTGCGCAACGCGGAGAACATTCGAGATCGATTGAGCCTCGATTCATGGCAGTTCATCAGTCGACTGGATTACTCGGTCCTCATCCCGTGGGCCAATCCTCGCGATCGCATGGGCGATACGCTGTTGATCTTGAATCAAATCATCAGCCTCCTATCCGCGTTTTCAGGTCTGGCGTCCGAAAGCATGACGCGCGGGCCAGGCTGGCATTTTCTCGATCTCGGTCGACGCATCGAGCGCGGACAAAATCTCTTGCGTTTGATCGACACTCTTCTGGTGCCGATCAACCGCAATTACCGACAAATACTCGAATCGATGCTCGACATCTGCGACAGTTCAATGACGTATCGCTACCGCTATTTGATGAGCTACGAGATAGGCCCTGTCTTGGACCTGCTGGTCTGGATCTGCTGGTTGTAGACCAGTCCAATCCGCGAGGCCTGGCGTTACAGTTCATGCAAATCGTCTCCCACTTGGATGCCTTCAACATCGGCGATAAAACGGAGCTGATCAAACAACGCTAGCGCATGACCGATTGCCGAGCTTCGTTGCGGCTGCTCGATCCCGATGCCATCGGCGACGACATCATCACGGACGAATCAGGCCGCGGAGAACGAAAACTGCTCCAGTCCAAGGTCCACGACTACTTGTCGGATCTCACCGAACTCAGCCATTTCGTCTCCCGACGCTTCCTGACCCACACCACCGTCCGGCAACTGGAAGACATGGTCAACCAATAAGAGGTTTACCCAGCTTCAGTGGGTTCGAGCGGTGCTCCGATGGCATCCTGGATCATGAAATCGATGACGCCTGTCTCGAGGTGATACAACGCCCCGACGATAGCGATCTTTCCCTCGTCGGCCATGCGGCGCAGGGTTTCACTCTCCTCGTAAATCCTGCGCACGGAGTTCAAGGTATTGCGACGTGCGACCTCGTCAATAATTGATTCTCGAACTAATTGTGGGCGATCGTCCCAACCAGGTAGCATCTCTTCAGGAATTGATTTTTGGATCTCGTTGATAATCAAGTCGAGATGGTCGCATCCGAACTTGTGGCAGCTATGCTCGTCGTGCGCCGCGAGTTGGACGGCCGTCTGAACCGCTCCGCATCGTGTGTGCCCCATCACCAATACGAGCTTCGCACCCGCAACCGCACAGGCGTACTCCAGACTCCCAAGGACCTTTTCTCGAACAACGTTGCCGGCAATGCGAGTACTGAACAGCTCACCCAATCCCACATCAAAGATCATTTCCGCAGGAGCCCGTGAATCGATGCAACCCAGGATCACTGCTAACGGATACTGACCCGTGATGCTGGCACCGATCTGGAAGGTGAGATCGCGCTGAAGCCGATTACCGCTTCGGAATCGCTCGTTCCCCGCCTTGATCCATGCCAGTACATCGGCAGGGCTAAATTTCTGCTGGAGATCGCGAGTGGAATATTCGCTGTACAGAATTCGGTCTTCGATGCCCAGGCGAGACTGGAATCCCTTCGTGCTGACTTTGACTCCGCGAATCGGGCCGGTGACTTGCTGATATTCTCGAATAAGAGCCAAGATGTCTGGGTCAATGAAGTTGGAGATCGAGGCATCGATGAGTAAATGCGTCCCTGCAGGAGTCTTGTCGAATACATGCTGCAACGCTGCGCGATTCAAGAAACTCACTTGATGTGGCAGCTGCACATGATTGATCGCCTCTCCCAAGCGAGACTCCACCACTTGATCGACGGGCCTTCGAATGTTGCTCGCCAAAATGAACGCAAGACTAATCGCAAGTCCGATCGCGACCCCGATGATCAAATCGGTAAAAACGATGCCTAAGAGAGTCGCAATGAAAGGGATGAATTGGTATGGGCCATCCATCCACATGCGATGCAGCAGTTTGGGATGAACCAACTTGGTTCCCGTGTGCAACAATATCGCTGCCAGAGCAGCCAACGGGATCATGTTCAACCAAGTCGGGATCAATACCACGCACAAGGCCAGCAGCACACCATGGAAGATGGCAGAGAGTTTGGTTCGGGCACCTGCGTTGATGTTCACCGAACTACGTACGATGACGGAAGTCACAGGAATGCCACCCAGCAACCCACAAGCGATATTGCCACATCCTTGAGCGATCAATTCTCGATTGGGTGGCGAGTTCCTTTGTTGAGGATCGAGTTTGTCAACCGCTTCCAAGTTCAACAAGGTTTCCAAGGTCGCCACTGCGCAGATGGTGACTCCCGCGATCCACACGGCGGGTCGGCCGATCTGGGTCCAGTCAGGAAACTGAAAGAAGGTTGACAACTCAGACCAATTGGCTGCCACGGGAACTTGCACCAGGTGGCTTGCTTCGATGAGCCAATTCCCGCCGATGCGATCCAGAAGGACTTTTCCGATGATCCCCAGAAACACAACCAGCAACGGTGCTGGGATCGCCCCTTTCTTCAGCTTGGGAAACCGATCCCATGCAAAGAGCAAGATCAGGGAAAGCACCCCCACGACGATCGCCCCCTGGTGCACTTCGCCGTAGAAGAGTTTGACAATTTCCGTGAACGTGTTTTCGTGGTCGGGTTGATCAAAGGACATTTCCCCCTCGGGATCGGTGTCGTGCCCCAAAATGTGCGGTAGCTGCTTGAGAATGAGAATGACACCGATGGCTGCCAGCAGACCTTGGATCACGCTTGAAGGGAAGAACGCTGCCAGACCGCCGGCTCGAAACAAGCCGAGAGCGATCTGGATGATTCCTGCCAGGATGACCGCCAGTAGGAACGTCTCGAATGCCCCCAGTTGCGTGATTTGAGCCGCCACGATGGCCGTCAGGCCCGCTGCAGGGCCGCTGACACTCGTCTTGGAGCCACTCATCCAACCGATCAGGATCCCCCCCACGACCCCCGAAACGAGCCCTGAAACGAGCGGTGCGTTGGAGGCCAGGGCAATCCCGAGGCACAAAGGAAGGGCTACCAAAAAGACGATCAACCCGCTCAGCAAGTCGCGGCTGACAAACCGCAGCGGAGTTTTCCCTTCGCTTGCCCACAAGCTTTCGGATGCACTTAGCATTTCCCCCCCTCTTCAGATCGCTCGCGCAGCGGTTCGGTCCGGGCTGAGACTAACAGTTAGCTTCCTGGAACTCAACTACCCAACATCCGCAACATTTCGAATGCCGGGATGATATCTAGAGAGAGAATACTTCCCCCTTGCTCTCTGCCAATAAATCGCAGCACGCGCATTCGGCATCCCAGTTGACTTTTTCGTTTGGCCATTGCATTTCGGGAAGATTCTCAGTTGATCCATTGTCATTCCGCGACCACGTATCCACCCATTCTCTTTCCCCCGCACAGCCAACGGCCTACTTCCCCCTCCTCCAGCGTCGCAGATCCGCCGTGGCGGACCCATCATTTTTTTCCTCTCTTCCACCGCTTGGCAGCGGGTGCCTACATCCCATACGATCTCGTGTAAACAGTAGCCAACGGCGAGGTACGAATTCCAGTGGTTAGCTGCTAGTTGCTAGTGCCCACCCCATTGTCTTTCCCTTCGACGGACGACGGACAACTCCCCTTACCCCTTCACGTAACAACTCATGGGACGGCCACGTTTTTGCAAATACTGCTCGGGCCAACCCCTTCGAGGGCAGGGCATCTGTCGCCAGTGCAGTCAGAGGCCGAAGGCGGAGAACGTCAAAATGGCCCGCCGCCGATCGGCCACCGACACGCTGTACCGATTCCTGTGGCAATCCAACATTTCGGTACGCAATATCAAGACTATGGAGTCGATGCGTGACATCGACGACGAGGAGTTTCAATCCTTTTTAATGCTGGTCCAAGAGATAGCGAGGATTCGTCCTCACAAACGCCGGCGATGGAAAGCGATCTATCAGGATCATCGCGACCTATGGAATCGTGTCCGCAACAATGATTACTTCGATGGCATCATTGACGGGCTGGACGAAGTATTTTGGCTTGATGCCACATGTGCCAAATACCGCAAGAGTGGTCCGCAGTCTCCGGAATCATTGGCGGAGCACGAAGAATTCTTGCTACTGGTGAGCGAGCAATATCCCGAACTGTCTGCCGAATCGACGGATCCACAACTCATTATCGACGAGATTAAGCGCATGATGGCAAACGACTTTTACGATTCCAGAGAATTTTTCTGAGACCCGGAGCAACAGCAATGGGAATCACGATCCACTACCAGGGAACCATCGATGACCTCAGTCAAGTAGAGACGATGGAGGATCGCTTGCTCAATCTCGTCTTTTCCCTTGGCGGACCTCCCCTCGTAGAACGGGCTTCCTAGCCCGTTGTTCATAGAGCGTGCTTCGAATACAAGTTGTTCTGGCACGCAGTCGTTCGGAACCAAACGTGCTCTTCATCTTTCCTTTGGCCCACCGATCGCAAACTCCAGTCCAACCAAGGCATCAACAGGAGCGGAATGATACAATTCCCATTCGTGTCGGCCGAGAACGAGCACCGTCCAATCGGACTGAGCACGAGCAGGAGCACGAAGAGCAGCCAAAGGATCATCAAGATGCCATGGATCGAGTGGTACAACAGCCTTGAAAAGCCGTCGTGGACGCCGCAGCCATCGACGATTGGAATGATCTGGCAGATCATCTACCCGATTATCCTTGTGACATTCGGCTTTGTGTTCGTGCAAGCCATCCGAAGCAAAGTTCCGTGGATGGTGGCGTTGCCGTTTGCGATCAATCTCATTGCGAACTTGATATTCACCCCGATCCAGTTCGGCTTGCGGAACTTGCCCTTGGCAGCGTTAGACATCGTGATTGTTTGGGGCACGATTATTTGGATGATGGTAGCTATCTGGAAGCATTATCCGTGGATCGCCATGGCTCAGGTGCCGTACTTCGTCTGGGTATCGATCGCGAGTGTCCTTCAGTTATCGATCACTTTTTGGAACTGGGGAAAATAAACTTCGGCGCATCGACTTGTTCTTAAACCCCTATCCGTAGAGCAGTTGTTGAAAATCCGCCCGTGGCGGGTCCTCAACTGCTCCTCCCGCTCCTCTCCTCCCCCTTAGCACGGGCGTCCATGCCCGTGATCTCTCTTGCAGCCTCTCCCATCATTCCTCCCCTAATTTTTACCCACCATCCACCCACCTTCTCGGCGAAGGTGGCTACGGGCAAGAGAGAGAGGGTCGTCGCCCGTCCGTACTTCACCGTACGGCTCGCGCCGTTACGCTTGTAATAGCGGAGCAGCGTGAGCTGCCCGGTGAAGGCCGCCCACTCAACACTGTGATTCACCTTACTCACCGTACGGCTTTCGTCATATTGCTTATAAAGAAGGTGCCATCGACTGCGTGGTACTACCGCCTTGAGAGACCGTCATGGACCTTGCACATACAACTCATGTTCGAATCATTCTCCGCAGCTTCGCGAGCTGGTTTATCTTGATAGGTGCTGAGATAGCTCATGGCATCCTTCGAGCCATTCTGCTGGCTCCATGGGTTGGCGAGTTTCGGTCCAATCAGATTGGGGTCTTCACCGGCTCGGTGATCATTCTCATCATCGCCTACTGTACGATTCGATGGATCGGAGCCGAGAGAACCTCGGAGCTCTTGCTGGTTGGCTTCATCTGGCTGTTGCTGACCGTAGCCTTTGAGGTTCTTTTCGGTCACTACGTGATAGGACTGACCTGGGATCGGATCATTGCTGACTACAACGTTTCCGAGGGCGGATTCATGCCGTTCGGTTTGCTCTTGTTGTTCGCCAGCCCGATGATTGCCGCTAAACTAACCTCAAGAGAGCTGAAGAAGTGAATGCGATTCAAGACACAGAATGAGAGATTTCCGTATGGGTCTGTTTGATTTTCTGTTCGCTGGGAAAAGGAAGCGAGCCAACATCGACATAGTCCCCGACCGCATCTGGCTGACAACAGCTTCCAAGTTCGCAGGAATCGCCAAAGAAGTGCAAGAACG
>JALOQW010000274.1 GCA_025459275.1 Pirellula sp. | reverse complement strand
AGAAATGGCCCGGTGATTTCCAGTTCAACTTTTTCGAAATAGCTGAACGGAAGCTCTTCGGGGGTTTGCGGTTTCCACTCGACACGCTGGTTTCCTTCCATGCGGTAGTTGATGTGCCACCAAGGTTTGTTTTGATCGCTTCCATCGAAGGGCAGGGACAGCAATCGGCCTCGCGAGGGCCATTGAAGATGATTTCCGTTGGTCCATTGAATCTCGAAACCCGCCATGCTTTCCGATCGATCGTAGTAGCATTCGGCCTCCAAGGTCATGGGTTTTCCGTTCTCGGGGACTGTGACATCGATGTCGGCAATCCGCCGTTTGTCGGTCCCCAGAACGATGAATGAGGCGACGTCGCCAGGATCAAACTTCTGTGGCGTCAACGTTACCTTAAGTCGATACACGCCTTCCGAATGGAACGCATGCACTGGGTTAACGATCGGATCTATATGGCGATAGGCGAAGATCGCTGGGCCGCCAATGTAGACCACACGCTTCTTTCCATCCTGAGGGAACGTCATATGCGCGTTGCCGTTGTAGACTCCCAATCCGCTGAGAGGTGTTCCTTGAGGGTAGGAGTCGTGCTCTTCGTAAAACGCGTATCTCTCGGTCTTTGGTTGCAGGTTGGAATCGATGGGGCGCAAGGCTCGTTCGAGAACCGTGTTCGCCGTCCTGAGATATCGTTCAACCAAGCTGGGTGACAGGACCAAGCCTTCGGCAACTGTGTCGAATCCATGAAGCATGCCGTCGACAGGAAAGTCCTCTCCGGGACGGAAACGAATTCCAAACAGGTCACGAATCGTATTGACGTACTCGTCGCGGTTCAGACGCCGCATCGCACGTGGCTGTTTCGCCAAAATGGCCTCTTCCGCACGTTCGACCGCCGATCGGATACTGATTGCCGCTTCCTCGTAGGCGTCTTCTTCTGGACGTGGGTGCCCTTTGGGGGGCATGTCGCGAGATTCCAAACGAGAAAGAACCTCCTTCCACTGAAACAGGTTTGGTTCCACGGCATTCTGCTCGAGCAATCGATCTATACGAAAATCAGCTTCTGGATCCGAAACCGAATGGCAACTCATGCAGTTCGTCGCAACAAAACGCTGGGCGGGAGGTGACTCGACGTTCTCGACATCTTCCTGAAGGAAGTTTGCATTCGCCACGCCGTGAAACGAAAAAGCAATGAGTACCTCGCCATGGATCCTGTCGCACAACGGGTTCTATTTCTGGTCTATTGATGCAAGAGGATACCACTCTGGGGAGAGCGTGAACGCGCCGCCCACGGAATGATTTAGTATATCTCTTCGTGTCAGGAATCACAAACAACGCCACCCCGCTCGGTTTTGGCCAGAAGCATGCAGCAACCATACGTTTTCCGGAGAAGTTCGCGATGAGCGTTTACGATCTTTGGCTCCCCATTGTCTTGAGTGGACTTGCCACTCACATCTTGAGCACGCTGGCTTCATCTTTGCAGTACTTTGGCCGAAATAAAGCCACTTAGGAATGAACGTGAAAACAGGATTTGAACGATTCGAGAAATCGGGTGCTGGCATCTTGCCAGTGATCTTCATTGCTGGCCTGACGATTCTCGGGACGATGGGGGTGGTGGAGCTGGCCGCCCAGATCCCTAACGAGAAACCTCGACTGATGTCTTTAGTCATCGATCTGGGGGCAATGGTCGGCAAGTCGCTAGGGTACGGTGAGCGGTACGAGCCCGTAGACGAAGGCACGGCGTGCTTCGACAAGACTCAAAAGGAACTCCCGGAGATATCGAAGGCGTTCCCAGCCCCGGCTTATTCGTACGTGGGGGCATTTCAAGTTGCCGATACGGAGAAAGGTTGTTTTCATGTCTATTTGAATGAGTCCCAGCAGGTGTTGGTCGAGGTACTCGACATGGAACGACGCGAATCAGCGGCGTCATCGCGCTACTTGGTCTGCATGACCTCCGTGACCGACGATCAACGACTCATCAAGACGTGCAACTCTCGGACAACGAGTTTCGCTAGGCCATGGATCGATGAGAAGTTGATCGAGACTTCGGAGGAATTGCCTGCGATCGTTTCGGAGCTCGAGGGAGCTCACAAGAGTCGAATGGCTTCGCTTTCGGTGCAATCTATTCCGCCGGACACGGTGATGGCTCGCTCGCGGGAAGAAGCGGAGCGAACGGCTCTCTGGCTGATCGAACAGGCCCCACTCCCCTTATCGATGATGATGGACTATTCTCGAGAGTTGGGAATCCCCGAGAACCCACGCTTCGCTGCGCTTCTCTTGATGGGCTTTTGCCGCGAATCGTCGAAAGGTTATGATCGAGTCGCCAAGCAAGTCTATCTGGACCAGCTTCGCACCGAAGGCAAGGACGCGATACCTCCGGAGCAGCTGTTTGTTATGCATGCCATGACGAACGAGCTGCACTTGTGCGATGAGTTTCCTGCATCGATTTCCAATGACGAGGCAACGCGTCGACTGGACCGTGATTGGCTCAACCAAATCATCGCTGATGGGAAAAGGGATCCCCAACGGATCGAGCGTTTTCTGCATGAGCTCACTCAGGCCAATCCACTCACCGAATTGGGGTCCATCGAACGACCGTTTCCTGCGAGAATCTATCAGAGGAGTCGACCACTCCAAGTTCCTGGTCCTGAGTCTGACAACACGAAACTTTGAATATGACAGATCCCAACAATATTGCCTTGGAAGCTCTTCGTAACGCCATCAAGTTGGCGCCAGACAATCAAGAGCTGATCGACCACTTGGGGAGGACCTTGTTGGCATTGCTTCGAGCCAGCGAAGCTGCCGAGGTCTATCGATCGGCCCTTGAACGACACACAGGGAGCTTGCTGTTGCAATTGGGTTTAGCGGAGAGTTACTGGAAGAGTGGTAAGCTGTCGCATGCCTTGGCGATCGTCGAAACGCTCATTCGAGGCGCAAAGCCTGACGCTCGAGCTTGGGTCTTGCATGCTCGGCTGATGCAGGCGGAAGGGGACATCCGCGCTGCGACTGCCAGTTATCGCGAGGGGATGGAGTTGGATCCCCAATTGGCGGACTCAGAGTTGGAGAGTTTGCTCGGCCTCGATCTGAGCTTCGAAGATTCGGAACCGCCGAAGCTCGCGAGGAATGCTTGGGATCAAGAGGAGATCGACGAGCCCGAATCGGAAGAGCTTGCGGAAATCGAACGACCGACCATCACGTTCAACGATGTCGGAGGCATGGACTCGGTCAAAGAGGACATTCGGGTGAAAATCATTTATCCGATGCAACACTCGGAGATGTTTGCAGCATATGGAAAGAGAGCCGGTGGCGGGATTTTGATGTACGGCCCCCCGGGCTGCGGGAAAACGTTGATTGCCCGCGCGACCGCAGGAGAAGTCCACTCGCGCTTTATGGCCATCGGGATCAACGAAGTATTGGATATGTATGTTGGAAACAGTGAAAAGAACCTGCATGCGTTGTTCGAACAAGCCCGTCGCAATCGTCCGTGTGTTCTCTTCTTTGATGAGGTCGATGCCTTAGGTGCCAGTCGAAGCGATATGCGGCGTACAGGCGGAAGGCATTTGATCAACCAGTTCCTTGCCGAGTTGGATGGCGCACAATCGGACAACGAAGGCTTATTGTGTCTCGGTGCCACCAATGCTCCGTGGCACTTGGACCATGCCTTTAAACGCCCGGGGAGATTTGATCGAATGATTTTTGTCCCCCCACCGGATGAGCCGGCTCGAGCCGAGATCTTGACGATGGCGTTGAAAGGGAAACCGCAACAAGGAATCGAATTGGCGAAGGTGACCGCAAAGACCAAGGACTTCTCGGGAGCGGACCTGCATGCCATTGTCGACGTGGCTGTTGAAGCCAAACTGTTCGAGGCGATCAAGACCGGCAAGCCGAAACCGATCACCACCCAAGATCTGATCGCTGCAGCAAAAAACCATCGAGCGACAACTTTGGATTGGTTCGCAGCGGCACGAAACCATGCGATCTACTCCAATGAGGGTGGTCAGTACGATCCGATCCTTCAATACCTTGGGGTCAAGAGATAGCGGAGCCAAGAGATAACATGCCATCGATTCAACGTGCCCAGTTCTTACTCCAGCAACAGCGATTTGATCTTGCCGAACAAGAACTGCGAGGATTGCTGTCCGAGGATTCGGAACAGGCCGAACTGCATAGTCTTCTGTCTCTTTGTTTGGTCAACGACGCAGGTCGTCTGAAAGAGGCGACGGACGAAGCCGAGTTGGCGGTAGGTTTGGCCCCGGATAGTCCGTTTGTTCATTACGTGTTGGGGCGAGTCTTGCTGGTCAGGAATCGGACGGACGAAGCCCGTAAGGCGGCGGAAGAGGCGATTCGTCTTGATCCGTACGATGCCGATTACTTTGGGCTACTTTCCCAGATCGAGTTGGTGGCAGGCCAATGGCAAAAATCACTGAACGCCGCCGAACAGGGGCTGAAGATCGATGCCGAAGATGATCTGTGCAATAACCTGCGATCGATATCCTTAGAACGACTCGGCCGGTCCAGCGAAGCATTGGATTCGGCCCGAAAAACGTTGAGTCGCTCCCCGGATAATGCCATGTCCCACGTCTCCTTCGGTTGGGCAGCTCTCAGTGCAGGAGACTACCGTCAAGCGCAAGAGTCGTTTCGTGAAGCGCTCCGGCTGGATCCGATGAATGAAGCGGCGCGTGATGGGATGATCAATGCGCTAAATAGTCGCAGCTTCGTGTTTCGAATGATCTATCGCTTCTTTGTGGGGATCAGTCGGCTAGGGGCGAAGTACCAGTTCGCGATCATCTTCGGAGCTTGGATCGTTATGCAGTTGCTTGGCAAGCTAGGTCGAGACTATCCGGCACTCAGCCCGTTTGTCATGCCTTTGACCTTCGCCTATTTCGGATTTGTGCTTCTGACTTGGATTGCGAAACCTCTCTTCAACACCATTCTCCGATTCCATCCTTTCGGTCGTCATTTGCTTAACCGCAAAGAGATTTGGGCTTCGAACATGATTGCGGTCTGCTTGTTGTCGGCAGTGATCGGTGGAGGTTATGCGATCAGTAGGCTGGGTGGTTCAGGGATCCTCGTTGCAGCGTACTGGGTTGTGATGATGATTCCGGTGGCTGCTACGTTTCAGCAGAAAACGACGATGCGAACCGTAGGTGTCGGCGTCGCATCGATCATCATTGGATTGATCCCCGTCTATGGCATATTGATGAGCGTGGCCGCTCGGTCGCCAGAATCTGGGGACGGAACCATTACGACCTTTGCCTTTTCGATCCTGGTGCTGCAGATCGTGAGCGGATTCATGCAACAGACCGCGGTCCGAAATTGAATGCGTTCTTAGATTCCGCTACTTCTTGGCTGCGGAAGGAACGGGGTACGGGATAACGCGAATCGATTCGCGGTCGGTGTACACATTACCATGCATGTCCGTCGTTCGGACCTCGAACATGTGCGTTCCAGGAGCCAGGACCGGTGGCAGGAAGCCACGCCATAAGTGGTCGGTGATGGCTGGCCCTGGTAAAGGCATGCCGTTGGGTGGCGTGGGCCCGGTCTCTGCAAGTTTCATGTCCGCAAAGAATGGGTCGACCCCATCCACACGCTCCAGTTCCTTCCACTGGCCATCGGGTAGGTGTCGCATTTCGACCTTCGATTTCTTGCTCCCGAAGAACACGTTCACGATCATGGCGGTATTGAGGGCTTGCGAAGGGTAGATTTCCTCTGGCAGATAGATGCTCATCTGATGGTCGGCAGGTCGACGGGCCGCGCGATACTCGAGGGAGTACTTCGATCCGTCAAAGCTGATAATCGAATAGCCGTTGGCTCCGCCGTCGCTCATGGTGGCGTGCGGGATACCGAGTTCGTCGAAAGCACCGCGCCACCAACTGCCACAAACCGTCACGTTCACGACGTGATGATGAGGTTCTGGACCACGCCATCCGTCTGATCCATCAATGAAATGGTGTTGAACGAAGTGGGTGTGTGCAGAGATCGATAGTGCGAACGGACGTTGTTCAATCAGGCGATACAGTTCTTGGCGGTCTTCGACGGCAAGCAGAGGAATGTGCATCATCAGAACAATCAGCTGGTTTTCCGGGACGAGAGCCAAGTCATTCTTAATGAATTCTATTTGGTCAGGGCCTAAACCACCGACGTAGTGAGCTTTTTCTTTATCGGTGGCACCAATCCATGTCACATCGTCGAGGGCCAGGAAATGGACGGGACCATAATCGAACGAGTAATAGTTAGGACCATAGAAGCTCTCGAAGGTTTCGTCCGAGAGCTTGTCGTTGGGTGAATCGAGGTTCATGTCGTGATTGCCGATCACGTTGTACCAAGGAATACCGATCAATGCGATCGCTTGATTGTGAGGCTTGAAAACACTCAAATCATCGAACACGATGTCGCCGAGGGTGACTCCGAGCGATGCACCGTGTGCATTTTCAGCCACCACTTGTTCAATGATGTCGTGGGCCATGTACTCGACTTCCTTTTTATCTCGCGGCTGAGTATCGCCGAACAACAACGCGCGAAAGTGGTCCGACTCGACTTGGGGAGTGAGCGGAAAGTCGATCGATTTCGGAAGAGGTCCTGTCGGGGCGACTCCAGGGAACTTTTGTTTGGGCGAACCAGCGGGTTTATGAATGTAATAGAACTGCGGTAGTTTGTCTGAGTTCAGGGGAGTCATCCAGCCTCGAGGCTTGATCACGAACACAATCGTGTCGTTCGTGACATCGATTTCGTATCGACCGTTGGCATCGGTGATGACAATGTCGCGGCCGTTGGAGACACGCATGCCTGGGAGTCCTGGCTCCCCTTCCTCTCGTTTACGGTTGCCGTTTTGGTCATGAAACACGTAGCCAGAAGCATGTTCGTGGTCCCCTTCGCCAGGAGGGGCGTGGCCCGCGGACCCTGGAGGATGAGCCATTGTTGGTACCGCGATCGTTGGCACGGTAGCGGTCGACAGGCAACAAGCCAAGCAGAACAACCAAAATCGAATCGTCATGATGATGCCCAGAGTTTCGAGGAACAAACGAGTCACCCGCTATTGTGGTCCGCGTTTCTCGATCTCCAAGAGCAACCCGCGTCGCAAGCCGTGAAGAATTGCGAAAGTTTTCCTTGTCGTCCGAATGAGGTGACCTTTGAGTGGCTTGGGGGTACAATGCGAAGGAGATTTCCAGAGTTCAATGCAAACTTCCATGGGTTTCACGGGTTCTATGCCAGATTCACAATGGTTTTTTCGAGTCGTTCTCGGTTTGATTTTGGTTGCGTCCGGTGTGCCAGCCTTGGCCCAGGATTCGTCCCAACCTTCGTCGAAACCTGGGGAGCCTCCCAAAAGTGAACGACAACTCGCCGAGGAACGCAAAGCTCGCGAGGCGGCCCGCAAACGCGGTGAAATCACTTTCGACGATCTGAAGTTCGAGATCGAGAAGGGGGGAGAGTTCAAGGACGAGATGATCACCCCTGAGATCAAGGAATTGGACAAGAAAGTGGTTAAACTCCGGGGCTTCATTCTTCCGACTTCG
>JALOQW010000273.1 GCA_025459275.1 Pirellula sp. | reverse complement strand
TCATGATCGTATTCTAGGCATCCAAGCCAGCGCGCTGACCATGCTGATGAATCCGACAACATTGCGACGTGTGTTCGATAACGAACAATTGGTTCCAAGCGATCAGGATGCAATCACACTTCCTGAACTGATGAATCGATTGCAAGCCGAGATTTGGTCCGAGCTTGATGGCAAGTTCGAAGGTGAAGTATCACCTCGCAAGCCACGCATCAGCTCGTGGCGTCGCAACTTGCAGCGAGAATATCTGGCTCGCTTGATCGACCTCGCTATTCCGCAAGGTGGCTCGAGCAACAAGGCGGTCTCGTCGCTGGCCCTTCAACAACTCAAGGAAGTCAAAGGTAAGATCGATACGGCCTTGGCTGTCGGAGGTGGTTTGGATCCCTATTCCCAAGCTCATCTCAGCGAGAGTCAATTGCGGATTTCCAAGGCAGTCGATGCGATCTACGTCTACAACCAGCCAAGCGCTGGAGCAGGCATGGGACCTTCGATCCTCTTCCTTGGGCGCGAGGGGGAACTGCAAACGGTTCCTACGACCCCTGAATCGTCCGATCCGACGGGAGATGATCGCG
Organism: Pirellula sp.; assembly: GCA_025459275.1. GTDB lineage: Bacteria > Planctomycetota > Planctomycetia > Pirellulales > Pirellulaceae > JBKCUI01. Next base: position 5,764 of record JALOQW010000273.1, on the reverse strand, counting down.
ACTGATCGAGTACGTGCAACCTGAAAATTTGTCGAGGGGATGTCCAGAAGGACATCCCCTCTTCTTTTTCCCACAGTCTAGATCGAATTCTGGAGGATTCGATGGATCGTGTCTGAGCAGGTATCCAAGGCAGCTGTTAGTCTTCCGACAAGTGGCTCGAGATCGTCGGCGAGCACTGAGCGATTCGATGCTCTGAGCAGCTTGGCTGCCGCCTCATTCACTTCTAAGGCAGAGATGTTCGCTGCGGAGCCGCGAATATTATGCGTGATGGACCTCAGTTTGCGAACATCGCGGCACCGCCACGCTTCTTCGATCGATGTCAACTGTTCAACGGCTTGTTCGCCGAACAAACGCAATACTCTGTGCACGATCTCTTGTTTGCCGCCGCAGCGATCATTCAATTCTGTTAGGTCGATAACACTCGTGTCCAATACAGAGCTCGACCTGGACGTGATAGGAATCAATCCGGAACTCATTGCTTGCTGGAGCTTAAGTTGAAGGGTTTGCCGATCGATAGGTTTCGTAATGTAGTCGTTCATGCCAGCGGCGAGACATCGCTGTCGATCTCCCTCGAGCGCTTGGGCGGTCAAGGCGATAATGGTCATCGGTCCGTCGTTCTTCGAGAATCGGCGACCGCTTTGCTCGATTTCTCGTATTCTTCGCGTCGCCTCAAACCCATCCATCTCTGGCATTTCGCAATCCATGAGGACGAAATCGAACGGTTGCTTCATCATGGCATCGATAGCTTCACGCCCGTTCTTTGCTTCCAAGACCTCCATTCCCAGTCCCTGAAGCATTTCGGTTGCTACGAAGCGGTTCACTTGATTATCATCCGCCACAAGTACTCGTCGACCGTTTAGAACGGGGCAACTGTCGGAGATCGTGGCACCCCGAGGCTTAGTTTCGTTGGCAGACGAATGAATCTCGAAACATGTCGACAGGATGGTGTCCAGCAATCGAGACTGTCGGATCGGCTTTTGCAGGATCCCAATCTGCGGATCACCGCAAACGGAGTACGAGATGCCGTATTCCATGGAGGTGATGATGATAACCGCCGGCGGTTCGTCTAATGGTGCCGTTCGTAGATGTCGGGCAAGCTCCGAGTAGTCGAACCCCGACATCGACTGATTCAGGAGAACGACTCGGATCGGCTCCTTCTTGGTCTCGGCGACCGCAAGCCGCCCAACGAGATCGTCGGTCAAAGCAGCTTTCTCAACAACAACGCCCCATTGAGCCAAATATTCCTTGATGACCTTTTGCTCGGAATTGGGTTCATCCACAATCAGGGCTTTTAGGCCCATTAATGCGTGTGACGGCTCTTTCTGGTTCAACGAAGCGCTAGCTACAGCGGCCGGAATCTCAAACCAGAACATGGACCCCTGATGCTCGATACTCTCGACACCGATGCGACCTCCCATGAGCTCTGTTAACTGCTTGGAAATAACGAGGCCTAGACCTGTCCCACCATACTTTCGAGTGGTCGAAGCATCGACTTGGGTGAAAGCCTGGAAGAGTGACTGAATCCGTTCTTTGGGTATCCCGATTCCTGTGTCACGAACCTCGATCCTGATGACCGGCGATTCTTTTTCATCGCGATCCACTTGCGACGCGTGGATGCGAACTTCACCCCACTCTGTGAATTTGATGGCGTTTCCGACAAGATTGATGAGTATTTGACGGAATCGGTCAGGGTCCCCAATGACGCGGCGGCTCAGGTTGGACCGAATAGTGCAGCTCAGTTCCACATGTTTCTGTTTGGCCCGGTGGATAAACATATCAAGGACAGAATCGAGTAGTTCATGCAAGTCATACTCGGTCTGAGCAATATCAAGTTTACCTGCCTCGATTTTGGAAATGTCCAGAATGTCATTGATCAAGCCCAATAAAATCCCTGCCGAGTTCTTGGCAACGTCTGCATAACGCCGCTCCTTCGCGCCTAGATTGCACGCGCTCAGCAAGTCGAGCATTCCGATAATGCCATTAAGGGGCGTTCGGATTTCATGGCTCATGGCTGCTAAGAATTGGCTCTTGGCCAAGCTGGATGCCTCTGCTTGTTCCTTTTGTCGCATCAATTCTTGGTTGAATTTGCGTTGTGTGATGTCCTCAACGGTTCCTTCGTAATACAGGACTCTTCCGTCGGAGTCGCGATAAGCTCTTGCATTCTCGGAGATCCAAATGATCTGGCCGTCTCCGCGCCGCACCTGGGATTCGAAGCCCATGACCACTTCGTTCTCATCCAACAATCGCACGAACTCTTTACGACGGTCCTCATCGACATAAAGTTGAGAACTGACGTTGTTGATAGTGGAAGAGAGATCCGCGAAGGAATCGAAACCATAAATCCTTGCAAGGGCAGGGTTGGCAACCAGGTATGAGCCTTCGGGCGTAGTTTGGTATATCCCCTCCACCGCATTTTCAAAGATGCTTCTCCAACGGCTTTCCGCCGCTTCTCGAGCTGCCATCTCTTGGCTGACACGATCCAGGACCCGATTGTATTCGGCAGCAATCTGCCCTACCTCGGTATGGAACTCCACGGTGGCATGTCGATGAAATTCTCCGTGGCTGCGATGCTGCTGCATCTCGAGCATCAAATCGATCATCTCGGTCGATGCGCCATGTTCGGCGACGTTCAAGCCGATCCGTTCCGCCTCTTCAGAGACCCGTAGCCTGATGACATGCCGTAGGGCTCCCAGGACGACAAAGGCGACACCAAAACTCCACGCGCCGCACACGCATACTCCGAGCAATTGCACCTGAATCTGTTGCCAACGATCAAGACCCGTTCCGATCTTCTCAAGATTTCCAAAGAACGCCACACATAACGTCCCCCAGATACCAGCGAATGCATGCACCGGGACCGCTCCTACAACATCATCGATTTTGCATCGCTCTAACCAAAAGGTTCCCAACGATGCCAGTACCGCACCTGTGGCTCCGATCACTAAGGCAGCCACCGGGTGTACAACGTGGCAACATGCGGTGATCGCAACCAAGCCGGCAAGGACTCCGTTCAGGACATGGACCACATCGGGCCTTCCTTTAAGCCAACGGACCAGCAGCAACGAAGCGATCCCTCCAATAGAGGCGGCCAGCGTTGTGTTAAGAAGAATCAGCGGAACGCTTTCCTTCAACCCAAGCGTGCTGCCCCCGTTGAATCCGAACCAACCAAACCATAAGAGCATTACACCTATCGTTGCCATCGGTAAATTGTGACCGTGGATTGGGTGTTCGCGATCGGAGAATCTGCCTATGCGCGGGCCAATCAACAAGAGAGTTGCCAATGCCACCCAACCACCGACCGAATGCACGACGGTCGCACCTGCAAAATCGACGAATCCAAGTCGATTCAGCCAACCCGTAGAGATCGATTGATCCGCTCCATTCCACGCCCAGTGACCGAAAACCGGATAGATGAGGGTCGACACAAGGCAGCTGACAAACAAGTATCCCCGGAAACGAATCCTTTCCGCGACCGCCCCTGAAATGATTGTGGTCGAAGTCCCACAAAACATCAGCTGGAACATAAAGAAACTCAGCAACTTCGGAGAGTCAAGGACTCCATCTGTGAGGAGGTACTCCGTTGTTCCGAACAGACCGCAATAGGTCGCGCCGAACATCAGTCCGAATCCCACGCATGTGTAGGATACGCAGGCTATACAGAAATCGACCAGATTCTTGATGGCAACATTGATGCTGTTCTTGGCACGCGAAAGGCCACTCTCGAGCAAGCAGAATCCCGCTTGCATCAGCATCACAAGAGCGGCACAGATCAGTAGCCAAAGAATATCAAGTGCTTCACTCGGGATAGACATGTTCTCGTCGACAACCATCGCAATCCTTTGTGCGAGACCGTTACCCCCACGCCGGGGCTGACGGTACAAAGACTCCAAGGGAAAGGTAGGCCACAATTGTGACCCAGGCGGTCCTGTTTATCAAAACTTCGCAGGAAGCAGAGACACCCGGTCTCCCCCAATCCGTACAAACCGCACCAATGCTACTCTTGCTCGTTGATAGCCGATCGACCGACTCGCAAACGCTCGACATCGCCACCCACTTGTTGGGTTAACTCGAAACCGTTATCGATACTTCGATACTGCGTTCCTGCAGGTATCTTGTGCGCCCCGTCCGCTGTAACCAGCTTCATCGCTAACTGCAACATTTCACGTTTCGCATTTAGCTTGGCGCCTCGGAGAAACGCATTCTGTGTCCCGGTGGGTGTTGGCAAGAGCCCCGAAAAGGCCTGCGACTTGTTCGATGAGTTCAAAACCGATTTGATTTTCGCTTCGAGCGCAGTCCACTGACCGGATTGATCTTGGAGAGGAAGACCTGCGATCCTGGCCATCTCCTCATAATGGGATTCAAGATTCTCGAGTGATTCACGGACGTCCCCCTTCGTCATGTCGTCAGGAATCGAGACGGAGTTGTCTCCTAACTTCGCGAAAATCGCAGCGACAATGACGGATGCGCTCTGGTCCGGTTGGAGATCCAACATGGCCGCTTCGATCCTTCGTTTCAACCACGGGGCAAGCATCTGCTGTTCGCAATGCATGCAGTCGACGAAGGATGGAGATGCTGGTAGCGACTTCATCATCTCTCGAATGCGCTCATGTTCTTCCACGGACATTTCTTGAAGATATTGGGCAAGAACATCGATCGCATTGCGTTCGATAACTGTTCCTACAAGGAAACTAATCAAAAGTGGAGGGCGACTTGCGTCGCGAGCCAATTTCATCGTCGCATGCAAAAGGTTGATTCCTCCTTGGACATCGCCCGATTCAAATCGTTTCTTGGCAACCAAGCTTACGGCAAAGCTCAGTTCCCTCGCTTTTTGCAGATGCGTCAAGAGCATCAAAGGACCGTCGTTGGTATCGAGATCCCAGTCGCAGTGAGGAACCGCTATCGCGCGCTGCAATTGGTCTAACGCAATGGTGTACTGTTCAAGGATCGGCAACAAATCTTCCGGAAGCTCGTGGCTCAGGTTGCTTGTGGCCACAGCAATCCGCTGCTTCTCGTCTGGCGTCAACCCTGGCATCAAAGCGAACGATTGCCAGTAGATCAACGCTGCATTCCGTCCTGCGGGCGTTGGCAGCGGCTGCCTCTCTGAGTTCTGGCAATACCCAACTCGTCCTTCCCCAATTGCACAGAACAAGGCTGTAGCCAACATCATTAACAATGCGCTAGGATTCCAAAGCATCATTTACCTTTTCCCCATTTCAAGCCACAAAGCATTTCGATCGGTAATGGATGAAGCCAGCCCTCCGGCGTCATATGCGAAAAGCTCCTCCAATGCCACGTCGGACGTTGACAACGCGCGATTCCAATCGCACCAACGAGGAGGCTTTTTCCATTCACTCTGAGATGATGCCTGGCCATCGTTCGACATCTCAAGCCTCGCAGCCATGCTTGGTTCTTTGGGACGTTGGATGGACTGCCATACGCCGACCATAATCATGACAGTGGCAGCAAGGGTCGCCAGCATCAAGCCAACGCGGAAAGTCCACGCCCGTTTCGTCATTTGCAAAGAAACAGACTGGCCTCGTATGGACTCCAAGACGCGATTCGACATCCCGACCCCATCCAATCTGTCCTCTGCTGTCGCCGATCGCTGAAGTCCTTGGACAAGTAACTGCATTTCGCTTAAACGAGAAGCACATTCGCTACACTCGGCAACATGGCGCTCCACCGCAATCGATTCCTGGTCGCTTGCGCAGCCGGTCGCCATCAAACTGATTCGCTCAAGATTGTCCAAACATTCATTCGAGTA
>JALOQW010000272.1 GCA_025459275.1 Pirellula sp. | reverse complement strand
AGGGGCGAATGCTACTTTCTTGGTTTCATGGTGGCGGCAGTGTGCGGATGCTGCTGAAGCTGACAGGCATCGCCATTCGCGAAAGGTGCCTGGCACCGGGGATGCCGGGGATGCAGCGCCAGCACCGCGGGGCGAGGCAGAACTGTTCTCGAAAGGTGCCAGGCACGGGGCGGATGCAGGGAGCGTTTCCTTCGTTGCACGGCATAGGGGCAACACCCCTGAGGAAATGGGAGTGGCATCGTCGTGGATCGGTCAGCCGATCCGAATCCGATCCAGTTGAACGACGAAGTGTTCAGCATCTTGCTCGAATAAATCGCTCACAGCGAGGACGTTGATGCAGGCAAAGTCTTTGACAAACGTTCGGCCGATGCCAGGGATTTTCAATAGGTCCGATGGAGCCATGCTGCCATTACTCCGCGTCATTTAGGTGGAGCCAACTGGAACGTTGGGTGCAATTTGTGGGTTCATGGGTTTAGATTTCCCATTTCCCAGCAAGGTTTCTGTAAGCTTGCTGACCAAAGGTGTCATGGGTTGGCAGGATACTATTGGATATTCCGCTCGACGTTGTAGAAATGAGGCAGAGGACCGAGATGACATCAATGGAAAGACAGAAAATACTTCGCGCTCTTCGTGATCCAGATCATTTTGCACTACGAATCACGTATCAAGATCGCTCGGGTGCAATCACTGAAAGGGTTGTCAGTCCGATACGGATGCTCGATTCCCGGACTATGCTCGCCTTGTGTTTGTGCCGCGAACTTCCACGTCGATTTGATTTGGATCGTTGTTCGGAACTGGAGTTGGTGGAAGCTCATGATATCCTCATGCCCTGCCCAATCATTGTTCGACAGACGGTAGCAGCCCCAAGGCAATGCGATACCATACCGATGTCGGTCGCATGATTGCCCAGGTACTCTCCTAAGAGATTTCAGAACGCAGCTCATAGGTGCATTAGGAGGATATGACGGGAAGTGGACCGCCGTACTTGAACACATCGACCCAACCCTGTTTCGCAATGTCGATACGGTCGCACAGTTGCTCGCCCTCTCGGAGCATTCTGACTTAAAGGTTCAGGTTGCCGCAACATGAAGGATTTCGTCAAGAAGTTATCACGAGATTGACTGATATGGAGGGCGACTCAGCCGCGTCGGATCGAGCTCGCTTGCGTCAGTTGAAGAAGCGGCACAAATGGATGACTTCAGGCCCGTTGAACCTGGCAGGCGGCTGGTTCCACGAATGTTCCTGTGGAAAGATGTCTTCATAGCTAAGGACGGACCAATAAGCAGCGCATCCTTTTGCCATCGCCGAAGTAGTGTTGCATCCATCCCCAAGGCTCACTGACTTGCAAACACGAGCCAGTTGGGAAGCGTTTCACCTATGATCCTGCGCATGTCGGCACGCAACGATGGAGGTACGAGCCCATCAAGTTTGCCACCTTGATCGATTTCGGATAACTCCACAATCATGCGGGACCGAATAGGTTGCATCACCTCTTCTGGGAGCGATTGGAACTCCGGCGTGTAAATCAAAAACGATAGCGGGTAGCGGAAGAGACGCTTCTGCAAATCGAACAGGCGGAGCGAGGTCCCATCGTGTGCGGTAGGCGGTAAGGACTCGAAGACGCGTTGGAAGTCGCTCGTGCCAGAGACGGGAGCTTCTAATTCGGGTTCATTTGCCATCAGTATCGCATCTACTAAGGCATTGGCCGCCGACGCGATCCGACGCTGCGTGCTTTCGCTGCGATGTTCAGGGGGACGTCCCAAGGCTTGATTCATCGCCTCATCCATCGCGACCGCTTGGCGAGTTTCAAAGTTGGCTCTTGTGATCAGGTTATGGACTCTGGTCTGATGTTCAAGTACCAACAACGCGACCAGATCGCTTGACGGAAGAAGATGCAAATCGGGTCGCACACGCGATGGCAGTTCCTGTAGATTCGCACCACTCTCGACGTCGAGCTTTTGAGGGTCCGATCGGTCCGTTGCGAATGCGTTTCCCATGTGCCGCATCGATCCATGAAGACCCGTCACGTACCACCCACCCCAACGCTGCGACCAAGGACTCCGATAGTCCGTTGTGTAACTACTCGAACCAGTTCTGGGGCGTCCGGCACGGTCGGGAAAAATCGAACGGACCAAGTAACCAGGGACGTTCTCTGTACGGGTTGTTGCGTGGCAAGACAGACAGTTGCCGCGATCTCGCAACAACCTCACCCCATCCGAAGTCGGATTCAGCGGTTGTTCGGACTCATCCAGCTCGGGTTCACTGCCACTTGCATCGAGCGTGTAAAACACGGCACCGATCTTCGGGTCGTTCGCTGCCAACTCCAGGATGTCACTACCCGGAACATAGCCGACGTAAACAGAGTCGTTAAAAAAAATGGCTCTCGGATTGGCTGGTGATATCTTGTGAATCTGAAGGCTTGTTTTCGAAAAGACCAAGACCTGCGATTCCTTTGGAACGTTCAGTTCCTTTAAGAGCGAAGGCAAGTAACCGTATCGATCGTCCCGTTCGAGCACCACAGATTTCGAAGCAAGTTTCTTCTGAAGGATAGCGACCGGGTCATTTGATTCCGTTGCGCTGTACCGAATCGGCGGCAACTCAAAGCCGTCGTCACCCCGGGAGATCTCGGCAACCAAAACCACGAGCCCAACCATAGGCCAAACGCTGATCCCTTTGTGCAATCCTCTCATAACTCAACCCTCCAGAGCGTTCGCCGGTCTATATCGTGGATAATCGCGTCCAGAATTGCAATACGTTTGGCGCGAGCATGGGTGCGGTGCTTCGTCCTAGCATTCACAAGCTCGGCGGATTGACTGGAGTTTTAGCGATTGTTTTAGGCCACGTGGAGGCGATCTGCTTGATGGCGGTTGGTAGCGCTTGGCATTCCAAGGCAAAGACACGTTTCTGCAAGGTTTCAGGCGTGTCGTCGGGTAGAACATCGCAGGCTTGCTGCAGGACGATGGGACCATGGTCGTATTCATTGTCGACCCAATGCACGGTACATCCAGTGATCTTGACACCAAATCGCACTGCCGCTTCATGAACACGTAGCCCGTACATCCCCTTGCCGCAAAATGCCGGGATAAGTGATGGGTGAATATTGAGAACTCGGTTCTCGAAGTCGATAGGGATCAAGAGATGCTCTAGATACCCCCCCATGACTACGAGTTCGGCACCAACATCTCGGATCGCACGAAAGACGGCACTGGAATGGTCATTGGCGTCCCTAAAATCGCGCTTTCGAATGACTCGTGTCGGGATACCTGCTTCGGAAGCGATACGAAGACCGAGTGCGTCAACACGAGAGCTGATCACCACGCGAAAGTCGACATCGAGATCGCCACTCTTCTGCTTTTCAATCAGGTTCCGTAGAGTCGTACCTCCACCTGAAATAAGGACGGCGATGGGTAGTCGCGACATAGATTTCCAACGTGAGTGAATGCGTTGCAGAGAAAGTGGAGCAAAAAAAAAGCGCTGAAACCATTGGTGATGGTCTCAGCGCCGATACGATGGATACCCAGCAGACTACTTCTTGGACTTATCAAGTTCTGCCTTGAGTTGCTCCAAGAACTCTTGCAAGTTCTCTTTGCCTTGGGCGTCAGCCAAGGACATGGCTTCTTCTTGGATCTTGAGTGCTTCCTTGACGTTGCCAAGAGCGTATTCGAGGTGAGAAACTGTGTCGAGGGTCATGGCCTTCATGTTCCCTTGTTGCTTTTCACTGGCTTTCTTTGCCAAGTCGCGAGCACTCTTGAGAACGTCCTCACCTTCTACTTTGCCTTGTTCGCTCATTTCCCAAACGGTCCAAGCGACTTGGTTGGCCATCATGGGATCTTCGCCAGCGATCTTGAAGACTTCAGAGAACGTAGCGTTGATAGCAGCGGCGTCGCTCTCTGCGATTTGGTGCAGATTGATCTTGGTCATCAAGAGATTGAGCTTCATCGTGGAACCTTTGGCCCTTTCGATGAATTCGTCAAGCTTGGCCAAGGCTTCGGGGAACTTCTTCTTGCGAAGGAGTCCACCCACGGCGATTTGAGCTTCTTGCATCAGCGCTTGCTGTTCTTGTTGTTCCTTGAACTCGGCCGCGAACTTTTCACGATCCCATTTGTTGTTCACAACCATATCGAGCGGCTCATCCATTTCCATGGGGTGACCGATCCATTCGATCTTCGCGTCTTTACCAACAATGAACGCGCATGGAATTCCGTTCTGCCGAGCCGCTTCCATGTAGTCTTTTCCCGACGAACCATCTGGGTCGGTGGTCAAGCAATAGGACTTGGTCAAATCTCTGAAGGTCTTGGTGGCTTCCCCTTCGACGGGAATCGACGGTGGCAACTCGCGTTCGAGAAACTCTTCGACGGTTTCGAGCGGTTCATCGCTGATGCTGACGATCTGAACACCCTTGCCTGCGTATTTCTTTTGGGTATCGACGATGTGAGGCATGCTCATGATGCATGGACCACACCACGTTGCCCAGAATTCGACCACGTAAACCTTGTCCTTCTCGAATTTGGTGACTTTGCCGAACTTGCCGCCACCATTTTGGACCCAGTGTTCGACGTCCAGCGCAGGTGCATCGGAGCCGATCGACAACAAGTCTTCGCCATGGGCGTGAGAGATCCCGAAGCCACTAAAACAGAACGCCGACAGGAGGGCAGTCCGTACAGCAACTCGGCGGAAAAACGATTTCATATGCGATATCCCTAGAGTAAGGTTCACCACCGTGGGTGGCTGGATTCTCGCCGAGGAGCCGGCGAACACGTGCGTAAGTATAAGATTTCACGATGCCGTGGAATAGGGCGTTTCGGAGTAACGCTGTATTCCAACGGAGCTGCGGGTACTGTTGAGCAAACGCCGATCGTGGACTCGCACGTTATTTGCGACCGGGCTGTGCGTTGACAGGGTCGTCGGGCCAGGAATGTTTGGGATACCGTCTTTTAAGCTCTTTCTTGACTTCTGCGTAGCCATGCTTCCAGAACGACTCCAGATCGTCCGTTACCTGCTGAGGTCTCATATTAGGAGCCAGGAGATGAAGAAGGATGGGGACGCGTCCTGCGGCGACGCGGGGCGTTGACTTCCACGAAAAAATCTCCTGGATTTTCACGGCGAGCACAGGTGGCTTGCCCGCCGCGTAATCAACTCGAATCCAGCTGCCCGAGGGGACCTGAATGCGCTCTGGGGCCTCCCGTTCCACTGCTCGGGTTTGATCTGGAGTCAATCGCCCTGTCAGCCACGACAGCCACGGTGCAGTTCGGACTTCCGCAAGCGATCGTTTGCCTCGACACAACTCGAATGCTGTCTCATGCAATGCTTCGATGTTGATCTCAGGTAATTCGAGTTCGGGAATCCATTGTCTTAGCGAGTTTACGCGCTCGACCCATTGAAGCAAGGGCACATCATCTTTGGGGAACGATTGCTCCCAGTGTGACTTCACTGCGGCCCAAAGGACCCGTTGCGATTCCGCCTCGTCGTTGACTTGCGTTGGGGTTTCGGTCAGCACAAGATCGATCCATTGAAGCCTGCGTCGCGCCACGACTTGCTTTTGAGTCGGGTGAAAAAACAGTTCATCCCGCTCCAGAAGATTGTCTCCTTCGAGCCAGTCCATATCGATCCTGCTGGCTTGTCGAACAAGTGCGTCTCCAGGCTTCTGTTCAATGTCGATGCATAAAAAAAGTTCTGGTTCTGTTACGCCGCTTTGAGGACCGACCGAGACTCCTTTGCCACCTACCATGAGGGCTTGCGATTTGCCTCGCTGCCTTCGCTTCGCCAGTCGGTCTGGGTACCCACACAGAAGTATGCGTTCGAGTCGTTCCGATAACGGAGCTCCGGTGCTGATGGTTTGGGACTGGTCCACCAGTGCTTGGCACATTTGATGGATCTGTCGAGCGGATTGCTCGATGGCTCGCAACGAACCCCGCTTCACTGTTCCGAAGGGTGTCTGATCGCGACCGGTCTGCTTGAAGGATTCCAAAGCAAACAATCGTTCGATGCAGTCGCTGTTCCAGCGCAGACTCGAGGTCGTAGGGATAGGTCGGCCACCGCCAGGGTGAGGTTTGCGATCGTGGCGGTCAAAGGGATCTCGTTCCGACAGCATCGCCGCCAATAGACAGGCTTGATCCAGGCATCCCTCATGCGCCGCTTCCAAAACAATTCGTGACAATCTCGGATGCAATGGAAGTTGAACCATCGATCGCCCCATTGGAGTGATCTGATTCTCGTGAACCGCTCCGAGGCGTTCCAGTAGACGCTTGGCGGATTCGATCGAATCGTCTCGAGGCAGTTCCAGCCAAGGCAATCCCATGAAATCCGTTTCCCCCCATGCGTAAAGCTCAAGCATGGCGCCGGCGAGATCT
>JALOQW010000022.1 GCA_025459275.1 Pirellula sp. | reverse complement strand
TCAGCCATCGTTACGGTGGGACTGACGATGCCGGGTTGCGGCACGACGAAATCTGTGACCGCGACCGAACAGCTGCTTATGTCCGACGCGGTCGACTCGACGATTGAGAAGATGGATTTTCGACCTTTGACAGGATACAAAGTATTCCTTGATACCACGTACATTGCTCCAGCTGGCAAAGCCATTCCAGGCCTTCCGATGCCGGCCAACCTGGTTACTTCGGATTACGTGATTAGTGCATTGAGACAACAAATGACTGCGGCTGGATGTATGCTGGTTGACTCGAAAGATGCCGCAGAGATTGTCTGCGAAGCCCGCTGTGGTGCTCTAGGAACCGATGGTCACAACGTGACCTACGGACTGCCAGCCAACAATTTCTTGAGTACTGCGACCGCCTTCGTTCCAAACTCTCCGCCGTTACCGATGATTCCCGAATTGTCGGTTGCCAAACGGGATGTTAAGAGTGCCGCTGCCAAGATCGCGGTCTTCGCCTATGACCGTGAAACCCGAGAACCATTATGGCAGTCTGGCGTTGCTCAAGCCGGCAGCAACGCGCGAGATACCTGGATCCTCGGTATTGGGCCGATACAATACGGCTCCATCTACCGAGGTACTCGATTCGCTGGCAAACGTATCGACGCGCCAATCTTGCAAGACGATGCGATCGCTTCGGATACCCAACACGGCGTTGACCATCGAAGGCAACATATCTTTGCTAGCCAGCTATTCGCCAAGGAGCCAGAAGCTCAATTAGCGGAAAAAGCCAGCGAAAAAGGTGGCGATGCTTCCCAGGAGCCGGCTGCGGTGCATGCCCAATTGAACGAGCAGACCATTCGGCGATGAGTTGCAACCATCACAAACCGTCGTGGCAAGGATTCTTGATGCGATCGTTCCATTTTGACTCATCCGTACAACAGCAACAGCCGATGAACATCATGTGCCGCAGGGGGGAACGCGGTGCATCCAGTTCTGACAAACCATTTGTCATGCGCGGGTGCTCCTGATTTCGTTTGTGCCAACGGATGCCCCCTTCATGTTCGCCGACCGGTTCTATTCCAAACAAATGCCGTTCGGTGCTCCGCCTCAAGGACTCTGGATCCTTCTGTTTGCACTCATTGCGGTGTTCGGGTCAGGCTGCTCCCTCTTTCCGGATATCAAACACAAGCCACAGTATCACAATCCGTTCCCGCAATTGACGCGGATCGCGATCCTGCCATTTCGCAATCAGAGTCAAGAACCCACCCTCAGCGGGGCACGCGTGACGGCTGCCTACCACGCGGAGTTGCAGGCGATTCCTGGTTTTGAGGTGCTTCCAGTCGGCGTGGTGGAAAATCAGTGGATCGCTTTTGAATCTCAAGTGCTTCGACGTCCTGCAAGTACGACGGAAGACTTTCAACGCTTTGCTCAATTCCTGGGAGTCGATGCCGTTCTTCAAGGAGCGGTCACCGACTATACCCCCTATTACCCGCCTCGGATGACCCTCAAGGTTAATTGGTATGCTTCCAATCCGGGATTCCATCCGATCCCAGCGGGCTATGGCTTGCCCTGGGGGACCAAGGACGAAAAGAAGATCCCTCAATGGGTTCGTCTGGAATCAGAACGGTCTCTTGCTAGGGAGCAGCTCAAGACGCAAGTTCCGGATCTCGAGACCGATCCTGTGGCTCCTGTCGACGAATCCGCGGTGGACTCGGCTGCCTTCGAGCAACCGCCAACTGATGAGGAATCCGGTGCACTCGGAGGAGAACCACTTCCAATGCCACCTACAGCAAACTCCATGCAGGCCGAGGGCATGTTCATCGGTGAGGAGAATTTGCAGCCTGAAGGATTGCCAGCGAACTGGCCGGACCCAGAGGGCTTTATCCCGCATCCGCCCCGTGCGAATCGACCACCTATGATAGCTCAATACGAGCCAATCATCTCTTACATGAAGGCCTATAACGGAAGTGACGAAGATTTCACGGAATCACTTGAGGAGTACTTTTACTTTCGTGACGACGCGCGTTTCGGGGGCTGGCAAGCGTATCTCCAACGCAGCGAAGACTTTATAAGATTTTGCTGCCATCGGCATGTGGTCGAAACGCTCGCAGCACGTGGCGGACAGCTGGAAAGTCGTTTGATCCTGAGGTGGCCGATCGACCGATACGAACGCTAGTCGTGGCACGGCACACCACGACATCGAACGGAATCTCGGCACGGAATGGATCATATGAGCGGCGAAGTCAATGTCGTGGCGTTAGTGCGCGGCGAAGAACAGTACATCTTTGTCTTTGACCCTTCACGTCGCACGGAGCTTCTTCGTTTGCTCGGGCGTTACGCGGCGGATCCAAAGCTATCGTTCAACTGGTTCGATGCGGCTGTCCTCAGTCAAAAGATCCGCGAGATGATGCCGGCTGCTGTCTCCACGTTGGGCTCTCCCCCCGTATCTCCTGGGTCGGAGTCTGCTCGGTCGGAGTCTGATGGATCGGATCTTGGGATGATTGGATCGGACTCTCAAGCGACAAAGTTTCATCGTAAGCCGACACCACGGTTTCAAATCCCAGGTTCATGAACTTCGTCTTTTGGTGATGCGTCGGTTGGATTCCAGTGAACCCAAAGAGCCGTGCATCCCAGAATGATCAACTCGGCTGAGATAACGGCCAATCGCGTCGCGACCGAGGCGACAAGTGCGACGGGTGTCGAAACGAGTGTGGCAATTCCCCATGTCGCCACGAGTTCACGAACTCCTGCTCCGCCTGGGATCATGGAGATAAAGCCCGCCAACGCAGCCAGGCACATGCTGGCAACACAAGTAGACCAGGCACTCCAGCTCAGGAGTTCGGGGGAAGGATCGATAGCCATTAGAACGAGCCAACCGGCGGTCCCGTGCAAAAGCCATCCGAGAAGACTCCAAGCGGCGCAGCGAAGCATCAGCTTCCATCGAATGGCTTGTGCGACGAAGTCAGGCATCGCTCCTAGTCGGCTGCGGGAAATGCGGGCAACGAGCCAACGAAATGTATCGGGGATTAGAGTGGCTGCCGCCAAAGGAATGCAGGCCAACGCGCACCCTTTCAGCCACGATGGTGCGGACATTCCTTGCAGCAGCAGAGCTCCGAGAATGGCGCCTGTCGTCAAACTCGTCATTGTCTCGATGAAGACACTCAAAATCGCTGGGCGCACCAGGACACCTCGGCGATGGAGATAACCGACGCGCAGCAGAATGGCCATCGCTTTCCCCGGCACATACTTTCCCAGATGTCCGAGGAAATAGGCGTACGTCCCATGTTGGATGGGAACCGATAAACGGAAATCGCGCAGTGTTTGAAGCCAAGCAATGCCTGCCGGGAAGAGGGCTGCAGCCGAAAAGAGGAATCCAAGAGTCAGAGGAAGCCAACGAACTCGATTCCAGTTAAGGACTTCTGGGGTAGAGCGAATTTGATCCAGCGAATGCCGAACCGCAAAGTAGAGAAAGACCGCTACGACGATGCCCAAGGACCATTGAATCCCCCAGCGTACGATTCGTCGCGTGTGCCGCGCTTCGGTCAGGTTCGAGACTTCACCCTCAAGGGCTTGTGATCGATCGTGCAAGGTGAAGCCGCCCGTGATAGAATCGCAACTGAGTCGTTGTTAGATTCCCCAAAGGTAGTACAAATTCCTTAACGATCAACCTCCATGGCGCGTTATATCTCATTTGCGATCCTCTTTGCCATCCTGGTCGTGATCGGAGCCTTGTTCTATCGCGTCATGATCGGTTTTTTCGTGCCGGTTTTCATGGCGGTGGTCCTGGTGGTCGTTTTCCGTCCGTTGCATCGTTGGGTTCTTGCCAAGGTTGGTGGCCGTGATCACGTAGCAGCGACAATCACGACGTTTTTGATCGTAATGATGGTATTGCTCCCAACGGCTTTTGTTCTCAGCTTGGCTGCTGTTCAAGGGGCCAAGCTTATCGAGAACTTCAACGAGTCCAGTATCAAGGTTGGGCTCAGCAAACTTCGTGCAAACAACTATGTCAATTTGGAGTCTCCCTGCGCGAACACATTGCAGTCCATACAAGCCAAAGTACAAGACATCCAGGACCAAATCGCCGGGACCAATTCGTATACCGACGTAACGCAACCGCAGGGGCGTTTGGCGGGTGATGTTCTTGAGATTCGAAATCAAATGGCCTCGATTCCCGGTCAGTTGGCACGTTTCCATTCCGAGGAATTGGAAGAGCGGATCTTAGAAGCGCGGCGCAAAGGACCCGAAGTTGTCGCATCGGGACCGATCGAGGCCAAGATTCGTGGCGTAATGCAACCAGACATTGAAGAGTTGAACGCGATGAAGCCTCAGATTGCGGCTTCGCTGGACGACCCTGAGGCCCTGGGTGAACTTGTGGTCCTCAAGAATGAGATCAAACAGCGTAGAACCGACGTGGACGGACTGAGCGTTACGGAGCTGCAATGGCTCGCCGAAGCGAGAAGCACGTTGATCGATTTGAGTTTCGACACGCTGATTGCGGGAGAGCGGATGAATCAAACGCTAGGTGAGTTGGCTTATTCCGAGGATGGAAATCTCGCGCGCTTGGAGGAGTCCGCCTGGCAGTTGGTGCGCAATTGGCAAGATGTGCGAGAATCGATCTTGGGGGGCAAAGTGCTGGCGTTTCTGAAGGACTTCGCCAATCCATCCTCGGAAAAAGTCCGAGAACTTATTCAGAATGCCGTTTCGTATATCCGTCCGCGGCTGATTTCTTTTGGAGGTGATTCGGCTGCGTTCTTGGTGAAGTTGATCATCGGGTTCACGATACTTCTGTTGTCGCTCTATTTCTTTTTGTGCGATGGGCCGAGCATGGTGCAGACCTTGATGAACTTGAGCCCGTTGGATGATCGGTATGAAATGGAGTTGTTGGCGGAATTTGATCGCACGTCACGCGCTATCGTGCTAGCAACGATTCTGTCGGCGATTGTTCAAGGACTCACGGCAGGCATCGGTTACTACTTTGCTGGCATGCCTTCGTTGGTCATGCTCACAGCCCTCACCACCATTTGTGCATTGATCCCCTTCTTTGGTACAGGCTTGGTGTGGGCGCCGGTATGCCTCTATTTAGCGATTTACGAGGAGCGATTCCTGGCTGCGGGCTTGCTGGCAGCCTGGGGCGTCCTGGTCGTAGGCACGGTCGATAACTTGATCAAAGTCTTGATTCTGCATGGCCAAAGCCAGTTGCATCCGTTGCTTGCTCTGTTGAGTGTGCTCGGAGGGATTCAAGCCCTTGGTCCGATCGGTATCGTGGTCGGCCCTCTTGTGGTGACATTGCTGCAAACGACACTGACGATCATCAGCCATGAGCTCAAAGAGATCCATGCGGATGAGGGTGGAACGAAGCCATCTGCTGAGCGATCCAGTGTTGGCAAATCGTTAAGCGAGATGATCCGAAAGGTAAAGAAGCCTGAGCCCCCTCCTTTGGAAGACGTCTCGTCCCCGGTTCAATCGATGGGAAAGGCTGTGGATCCAACTTGAGCGTCGGCACGAGTGGTGTCGAGCTCCATTTCGCTTCCGTTCCGGATCCAGCGAAATCCGAGTCGCTTGAGCAGCAGGTGCATGGAACCATCCGTCTCGGTGGTTACCACGCGTATCGTTCGTTTCCGTTCTTGTTGCAATTGCCGTGCGGACTCCGATATCAAGCAAACGAGACGTTCGCGCTGTGTTTCATCCGTGGTTACGGCTGGTAGGCTCAAACGTGCCGTATGTGAGTCGACTCCGCGCAACGTAGAGTCAGGATACCAATACAGAATCTCCATTTCCGTACGCTCTGGGCCGTGGACCATGAG
The DNA here is from genome assembly GCA_025459275.1 of Pirellula sp. Taxonomy (GTDB): domain Bacteria; phylum Planctomycetota; class Planctomycetia; order Pirellulales; family Pirellulaceae; genus JBKCUI01. The sequence goes on along the minus strand of JALOQW010000022.1, from coordinate 13,331 downwards.
ATGAAATCTTGATTGGTCGCAATGACCTAGTACGGTGCTGACCCACCAGCTTGGATGCGATTCTTCAAGGATGCGTCCAATCGAACATGTGCGACGGATGGCTATTTGCAGGCGGTCGACCGGTGGCCGAAAGACATCCAAGGATAGATCCCAACATTGGGTGGTGAGGGTGTCTCGGAATCCCCCTTTTTCGAACCAAGCATGCGTTCGAGTATCGGTGTGGAGAACCCCCATCAAGTTGTCGCCGTCCGCGATTCCGAGATAGAAGACGCTGGATTCGAGCGAACCGAGTGCCAGCATACGCAGGTGGCCGGCTTGACGCATGCACCCGACAGCGTGCTGGATCAGTTGCTGCGCAATTTTGTCTTCGTCATGATTCGGTACAACACACAACGCATGGACTAGTCCAACAGGAGGCTCGGCATCCGCGTCGATGCGGGGTTGGGAGTGCCAGGGTGTCCCCTCCATGCCGGAACCAAAGTGAATGAACCCAACGGCGAGATCACTTTCATCCACCGCCAGGAGAAGATGTTCGGGGCGGAAGTAGATCTTGCTCAGAATGCACTGGTCCCAAAGATTGACCGAGCATCGCGATGGGGACTGCACTGCTGCGTGATGTTCGTTCCAGATTTTCGCCAAGTGGGGAGGATCGGTGTTTAGAAACGACCTGATTCTCCACACGATCGATTACCCCAGAACCGGAGGAACAAGGAAGCATTCGCCATCATGTGCGGGTGCATTTCGGAGCGCTTCGTCTCGCGTCAAGGACGGACCGATCTGGTCGCTCGCGAGGACGTTTTGAAGATCGAAGGCATGGACCATCGGTTCCACGCCTTGGGTATCAACCTCGGCTAGCTGGTCAACCAACGCCATGATTTTGGAGAGGTCGCCAGAAAGCGACGCAGCCTCTTCGTCGGTAATCCGAAGTCGAGCCAGACGCGCGAGCCGTTGGACTGCATCAGGGTCGAGCACGTTGTGGACTCCCTACCCAAGGTTGTTTTGCGATGCTTCGCGTGGGCGTCTAGGACGGCAGAGCGAACGGCTTGTTGCGAACTGCCTTGCGAATGCGACCACTGCGGATGCACTGCGTGCAGACACGCATCGTGCGGACTTCGCCATTAGGCAACGAAGCCTTGATGGTCTGTAAATTGGGCATGAATCGGCGACGGGTGATTCCCGTAATCTTGGTACCGACTCCCCCTAAATACTTGGCTTTCCCTCTGGTTTCAATCATGTTGCCGACCTGAGGGGATTTGCCGCAAACTTCACAAGCCTTTGCCATGACCGAACCCGCCGAACTCGAAACTGCGAAAAACAAAGTACGAATCTGAGAAATTACAGGGGAGGCAAGTATATCGGCAAGCCGGTGAGAATCAACGTCAAAAGTTTCCAACTCCGAGGATCCTGCCTTCGGATTGTCGGAACGATTTCGGCGAACTACACTTCCTGTCGCTGCGTACATAAACATACTGTGGCCAAAGACTTGCGATTCGAACGCCAACCTCAGCGGATTCATGAGCACCCAGAAAATCACCCGGGAATTTTCGAGTGTCGTCGAGGCGGCTGGCAGCTTGGCTGTGGCCGTCGACGCGGATGCGGTCCTTTTTTTGCTCGACGGCGCCATCGACTGGGAGCGGCTCCGCGAGCTGGTTCCGGCCGAAGTCCAGAGGGTTTTGGTGGCAGCTGACCGCGAAGAGGATTTGGAAGCGGCTCCTGGGTTTGGGCTGATCCCGATCGTGCTCAATAAGGAAGATGCCCCGCTCCTGGAGCGTTTGCAGCACGCCCTGCTGGAAGCCGTCGCGGACGAACTGCTGGCCAGCACCTGCGATGTGATAGCGGTCTACTGCGGCTTTGAGGCTACGCGTATCGACTCGATCTCGATCATCAAGCTCGACGAACGGATGCGCCGATTTACCAGCCGCGATTTGCAACGGCTGGAAACCGCCGTACCACTGAACAATCTCAAGACGGTGATCGACCTCGCTGTCCAGATCGGGCGAGAGGGTCGCGAAGGGAACAAAGTGGGGACGCTGTTCGTTGTTGGTGACACACGCAAGGTCATGACCCACTGCAAGGACAGCGGTTTCGACCCCCTCAAAGGTTACAGCCGCAAGCACCGAAGTCTGCACGACCCTCGCGTTCGTGAGGACATTAAGGAAATCGCTCAAATGGATGGCGCGTTTGTCGTCTCACCTGACGGGATCGTGGAACGATCGAGACAGATCATCGAGGTCCTGCACGAGAATCTTCAACTGTCCAAAGGTCTCGGATCGCGACATTGGGCGGCAGCAGCGATCACTCAACGGACCAAAGCCATCGCGATCGTCGTTAGTCAATCGAGCGGCACGGTCCGCGTTTATCAAAACGGCATGCTCGTCCTCCGAATCGAACCGATGGACCATGCGGTGAAATGGCAAGAATTCAACTACGAGCCTCCGCCGAATGAAGCCTCCGACTGATCAACTTCCCTTCGTTGCCGTCGTTACGGGTTCGAGTAGCGGTATCGGGCAAGCGGTCGCACTCGAACTGGCTTCGCGCGGCGCTCATGTCCTCCTTCATGCTCGGACGAATCTTGAAGGCTTGATGCGAACCGCAAAGGAGATTCGCCAGCAAGCAGGCGACCAACCCGATCACTGTCCTGTCCGATGCATGCTCGCGGATGTGCGCTCGGTCGTTGCGATCGACTCAATGGTGCGAGCGGTCTTTGCTTGGCACGGCTATGTCAACGTGTGGGTTCATGCGGCTGGTGCCGATGTATTGACCGGGCAGGCTGTTTCGCAATCCTTCGAGAAGAAACTCGAACAACTTTGGGAAACCGACCTGCGCGGTACCCTACTCACGAGTCGCCGTGTCGCACAGCAAATGCTCGCGCGCGGAGTTCCTCACACGACGTTGCCTTCGATCGTTCTCATGGGATGGGATCAGGCAGAGCATGGCATGGAAGGAGATAGCGGCCAGTATTTTTGTCCGATTAAGGCCGCGGTGGCCGCGTTTTCTAACAGCCTTGCCAAAAGTCTCGCCCCGCATGTGCGGGTCAATTGCATCGCACCGGGTTGGATTCAGACCGAGTGGGGTATGGAAACTTCGGATCCTTGGAGCAGCCGAGCCCAGCGCGAAGCTTTGCTAAATCGATGGGGAAATCCAAAGGATGTGGCTCGAATCGTCGCTGCTATCAGTATGGGTGATGGAGAATTCGTCAACGCTCAGACCATTGCGGTCAATGGCGGATGGTGCGGAGGCGCCGATCACGTGCGAAGCCGCATGTCGCACGAGCCCAGACCGTTCTGGGACTGGCGCTGAACGAACAGGCCAAATCCCGTTATACTTCTGTCATTGGTTGACATCCTCCCCCAGTCGACTCGTTGTCATTACCACCCCCATTCGCGTTCCTCGAACGACCATCTTCTATGCCATCGATCCGAAGACTTCTGGCTGCCAATCGCAGTGAGATCGCAATTCGTATTTTTCGCAGCGCTCACGAGTTGGCGATCCGCACCGTTGCCATTTACTCGCATGAAGATCGATTCGCCTTGCATCGCTTCAAAGCGGATGAGGCTTACCCGATCGGAAAGCCTGGGGAGCCGATCCGGTCGTATTTGGATATTCCTGGTATCGTTCAGCTCTGTCTCGACAATCAAATCGATGCGGTCCATCCCGGATACGGTTTCCTATCGGAGAATGCCGAGTTCGCGCGAGCCTTACGTGCCAATGGCATCATGTTCATCGGTCCGAGCGTCGAAGCGTTGGAGTTGCTCGGCGATAAAGTCGCAGCCCGCGCCATCGCGAAGAAGGTCGGTGTTCCGGTCCTCGAGGGTTCGGCCGCAGCCGTTCGCAACTTGGATGATGCCATTTCCATTGGGAGATCCATGGGTTATCCGGTAATGCTCAAGGCTTCCAAAGGAGGAGGCGGTCGAGGCATGCGGGTCGTCGAATCCGAAGACCAGCTGGCGTCCAATCTCGAACAAGCGCAACGCGAGGCCAAGAACGCCTTCGGCAGCGACGAAGTGTTTCTCGAAAAGCTCGTCGCTCGCGCGCGTCACCTGGAAGTCCAGATCCTTGGAGACCAACATGGACAGATCATCCATTTGCATGAACGTGATTGCTCCGTTCAGCGACGGCATCAAAAGGTGGTCGAACTTGCACCTGCACCGAATCTCTCACGCGATGTCGCTCGCCAGTTGCACGAAGCGGCCCTCGCCATCGCGCGCGAAGTCGGTTATTACTGCGCAGGGACCGTCGAATTTCTTCTCGATACCGACACCAACAAGTTCTACTTCATCGAGGTCAATCCTCGTATCCAAGTCGAACATACGGTGACCGAAGAAGTCACGGGCATTGATCTGATCCGATCTCAGATCCTCGTTTCTTGTGGCGAACGATTAGGGGATGAGTCTCAAGGATTACCTAGCCAGCAGGAAGTCCACGTGGTCGGCAGTGCGATTCAATGCCGAGTCACGACCGAAGATCCGAGCAATCAGTTCCGTCCCGATTACGGTCGTATCACCCATTATCGCAGTGCTGGTGGTCTAGGTGTGCGATTGGATGCTGGTAGCGCATTTAGCGGAGCGGTCGTGAATCCGTTTTATGATTCGCTGCTGGTCAAAGTTACCGCTCGCGGTCGCAATCTTGCCGAAGCCGCCGGTCGCATGGAACGATGCCTTCAAGAGTTCCGCATCCGAGGTGTTAAAACGAACATCCCATTCTTGATCTCATTGATCACGCATCCAACCTTTCTCGCAGGGGATGCCACGACGCGGATGATCGACAAGACTCCGGAACTGTTTGAACTCCCAAAGCGCAAGGATCGGGCAACGCGTTTGCTGCGATTCATCGCCGATACGTTGGTGAACGGAAACAAACTGGTTGAAAGCGCTGCCGGCAAACTTCGCCGCGAGCCCGCCGAAGCGCCACGCACCGACCATTCCCGCCCTATCCCAGATGGATATCGGCAGCAGTTCCTCAAACTCGGTGCTCGCGAATTTTGTCAATCGATCCGAAACACCAACGAGCTTCTTCTGACCGATACAACGATGCGCGATGCCCATCAATCGCTGTTGGCAACGCGCGTTCGTACCTATGACATGCTGAAGATTGCTGATGCCTATGCGAGGCTCACTCCACAGCTATTCTCCCTGGAAATGTGGGGTGGAGCCACGTTTGACACCTCGATGCGATTTCTCAAAGAAAGCCCGTGGCAGCGTCTGGCGGATCTGCGTTCAAGAATCCCGAACCTCCTGTTCCAAATGCTCCTGCGGGCCTCCAACGCCGTGGGTTACACGAACTATCCTGACAATGTGGTGAAGGTCTTCGTGAACGAAGCAGCCCAGGCCGGGATCGATATCTTCCGTGTCTTCGACGCGTTGAACTGGACGGAGAATATGCGGGTCGCGATGGAGGCGGTCATCGAGTCCGGCATGATTTGCGAGGCTGCCATCTGCTACACCGGAGATATCCTCAATCCCAAACGACAGAAGTACTCCTTGAAGTACTATGTCGATCTAGCGAAGCAGTTGGAAAAGCTAGGTGCCCACATGCTCGCCATCAAAGACATGGCCGGGCTGTGCAAGCCCGCAGCCGCTCGCAAACTCGTCGCGACCCTGCGACAAGAGATTGGCATCCCCATCCATTTCCATACGCACGATACGGCGGGCATCCAAGCATCCTCCATTCTGAACGCTGCCGATGAAGGGCTCGAGATCGCCGATGGTGCATTGGCATCCATGTCGGGTGGTACTTCCCAAGTCAATCTCAACACGCTCGTCGAAGCCCTTCGATTCTCCCCGCGAGAGAGCCAGCTCGACACCGATGCCCTCACTCAGTTGTCCGAATACTGGAAATCGGTTCGGCAGTTCTATGCTCCCTTCGAAGGGGAATCTCTCGTGGCTGGCGGCGATCTCTACCAACACGAGATGCCCGGTGGCCAGTACACGAACCTGTATCAACAAGCCAAAGCACTCGGACTCGCTGATCGTTGGGACCGCGTCTGCAAGATGTACGCAGAAGCAAACACGCTTCTAGGAGATATCGTTAAAGTGACGCCGACCAGCAAAGCGGTTGGAGACTTGGCCCTCTTCATGGTGGCTAACGACTTGACCCCCGAGGATGTGGTCGAAGCTCGACGCGAATTGGCTTATCCAGGCTCCGTGCTTGATCTGGTCGGAGGCATGATGGGACAACCCCCCGGTGGTTTCCCGGAGAAAGTCAAACGCTCGATCCTGAAAAACAATCCTGAAATCACCAATCGTCCGGGAGAAACACTTCCCGATCATAACTTCGCAGAGACCGCTTCTAAGCTCGAAGCGAAACTTGGTCGCGAACCAACCATGCAAGAATCGGTGACCAGCGCGCTGTACCCGAAGGTGTTCGATGAATTCTTGGCGCATGTGCAGGAGTACGGCGATGTGTCCCTTCTCCCGACTCCGATCTTTTTCTTCGGTCCCTCCCTTGGAGAAGAGTTCTCGGTCGATATCGAGTCGGGCAAGCGCCTGATCATCAAGTTCTTGGCGGTCGGGGAGCCTCGCCCGGACGGGGTCCGTACCGTGTTCTTCGAGCTCAATGGACAACCGCGTGAAGTAGAAATCGTCGATCGGTCGATTGAAACCAAGGCGGTCAAACGCCTGAAAGCCGATCCGGCTGACCCAACGCAAATCGCTGCGGCGATGCCAGGTATGGTTATCGGCGTCGCGATCGCCCAGGGAAACCGCGTCACCAAAGGACAGAAGCTACTTTCGCTCGAGGCCATGAAGATGGAGACCGTGATCAACGCCGATCGCGATGGCGAAATCACTCAGCTCCTCGTTCAATCCGGAAGCCAAGTCGAAGCAGGGGATTTGCTGCTGGTTCTCAAGTGATCGCCTGATACTCCACATCCAACACCCATCGTCAAGATTCCTTACGAAAGGCAGAATGACTGCTCACTTTGGAAGGTACGACGACGGCAGCCGACTTCGGATCGGGCAAGGACTCAATAAGTTTACCGATTGAATTCCAAATCGGTGCGTAGAATACAACCACCCGTGATTTCGCATGCTCGCTACCGAATCGTTCGATCCAATTCAAGTACGCTGCGCGTTCCTTATCCCAGTAGTATCGATGCCGATATACGTTCGGCTCCTCGATCAGACTTGGAACGTTATGAAGCATATCCAGTTCTGCCTGAACCCAATCGCTTGATCCTGAAAGCACCGCTTCGCGGAGCACAACAAACCCTACGTTCAGAAGCATTTTGTAGTGCTCATCTAGTTCAGTCATCTTATTCTCCACTCTTGGGAAAGACGTAAGCGGGAAGCTTCTTGATGCCCGCTCGCAAGGCATTCTCCCAACGCGTCATGCCATCTTGGACTCGGTACAATCCGCCGCCAATGTCCTCGACAATGATCGGTACGTACTTGTTCCAATCAAATGGCCCGTGAGCATCGAGTTTACGTGGGTCGAAAGATTCTCTTGAAAGGGACGGCCTTAGGTTGCTAAGAGCGATATCCCTTGGATTCATTTCTGATCCTGCGTCCCTTATTCATACTTTTTGCCGACCACTTCCGCAAAGGAGCGACTTTCGACACAAACCTGATTATATCTTGTGTACGACCGAAATCACATCATGTCCGAGCGGAATCGACGTTTGGGGAAACGCATCGGAATCGCGTTGATTCGATTTCATGGATGCTGCTAGCGCTGGGAAATCAGTTGCATTTACCTACTCCGATATCCCATGCGGGGCGTTGGGAATATACTATTTGCTTGCACCCACGAGGCTCGCCGAGGACCAAGTCTGGTTGACCTCATCGAACCACTTGTGATACGACCCATTTCCTTTCCCTGCGATTTTTGTTCACGATTGGAGTTTCCTCATGAAGTACGGGATGAATCTGCTCCTTTGGACCGGTGAATTGAACGACGGTCTCATTCCTACGCTCGAGAAGTTGAAGAGCTTTGGATTCGATGGCGTGGAAATCCCCATTTTCAATACCGAGCTCGATTACGCTGATTGGGGAAAGCGGCTCGATTCGATCGGTCTGGAACGGACGGCGGTTACCGTCCGGAATGAGGATGACAATCCGATCAGCCCTGACGCAGCAGTCCGTCGCAAAGGGGTCGATGGGAACAAACGGATGCTCGACTGTTGTGCCGCCGCGGGAGCCCAGACGGTTGTCGGTCCCTATCACTCCGCACTCGGATACTTCACCGGCAGCGGCCGCACTTCCGACGAATGGAAATGGGGCATTGATTCCATGCGCGAAACGGCTGATTATGCGGCCAAGGTGGGAGTCATGCTGGGCGTGGAACCGTTGAATCGGTTTGAATGCTACTTTCTCAACGGCCAAGCCGACGCGGCCGAATTCTGTCGCCAGGTCAATCATCCCTCCTGTCGCATGATGTACGATACCTTCCACAGCAATATCGAAGAGAAGAGCATTCGCAAAGCCTTCCACGATATCAAGGATATGTTGTGCCATATCCATATCAGCGAGAACGATCGAAGCACTCCCGGCGCAGGGGATGTTCGATGGGATCAAACCTTCGATGCCATTCACGAGATCGGTTACGATGGCTGGTTGGTGATCGAAGCGTTTGGGCTCGCGCTTCCTGAATTGGCTGCTGCCACCAAGATTTGGCGTCGCATGTTCGACAACGAACTCCAATTGGCGCAGGAAGGCTTGGCCTTTATGAAGAGCCAGGTCGAAATGCGACGCAAAAAGTAAGGGGCCTATGTCCAATCGTCGTCTCGCCTTAGCAACTCGCAATGCCATACTCGCGTCCATGTTGGCGCTTGTGATTGGTACCTTGGCTTGGGGCGAGCCGCCATCGCCTGCTCCAAAAGTGGGTGGAACGGTCATCGTCGTTCGACCCGCACGGTGGCAGTCGGCATTGGAACGCTGGAAAGAATATCGAAGCCAGGAGTATGCGATCGTTGAGATCGACTCACCAGGCACATCGCATGAGCAACAACAAGCCATACGGGATGCTGCACTTCGGTGCCAACCCCCTGCGACGGCGATTTTGTTGTGTGGCGATGTCGCGCGGGAGATCGATCCGCGCGAACCTCCACCCCCAGGGAAACTAGCTTCTCCAGCTCGAGGCTCCCGAAAAGCGATCGAGATCCTGACCCCGGGTATGGTTCTCGACACCAGCGTCCGACTCGGGCCGATGACGACGCCTTCGCTCTGTACCGATGCAACGTTCGGTGATCTTGATGGCGATGGTTGCCCGGACATTGCCGTGGGAAGACTCCCAGCCAAGAGCCCGACCGAATTGGAGCGGATGCTCGAACGGAGCATCCTTTACGAATCGGTTGCTCCGGGACCATGGAACGATACGGTGCACGTGACTGCAGGTGTCGGAGGATTCGGAGTCATCGCAGATACCGCTATCGAAACCGTCACGCGACGCTTTCTGACCGAAGGCATCCCGGATCACTTTCGCATGCAAATGACCTATGCGAGTTGCACGAGTAGTTATTGTCCTAACCCTCTCAGACTGCGCGAGTCCTACATTGATCGCATCAATCAAGGAGGGCTGTTCTGGGTATACATTGGCCATGGTTCCGTCACCCATCTGGATTACATGCAAGCTGGCAACGACTGGCTTCCGATCGGTGAAGCCGACGATGCGGGTAAGTTCCACATTCGGTCACGCCCACCCATAGCGATCATGCTCGCATGTTTTACCGGAGCGTACGATGCCAACGTCGATTGCTTTGCGGAACGTTTGCTTGCCCAAGAAGCAGGTCCAGTGGCAGTCATCGCTGGTTCGCGCGTGACCATGCCGTATGGACTCAGCCAGCTCGCTAGCGAGATGATCAATGGCTGTTTCCGCGATCGCATCCCGACGCTCGGCGAGGTCGTCCTTCAGGCGAAGCTTCGAATCTGGGAGGATGACTCCCACGCGGATAGCCAACCCCCAGCGCCGAAGAACGCTCACTCCACACAGCGGATCGATATTCGGCAGCGCTATCGAAAGATCGTTACGGATATGGCCATGGCCTTGAACCCAGGCGACCACGATCTCCTGGCCGAACGCAGAGAGCATGTCCGATTGATGAATCTGCTCGGAGATCCCTTACTGAAGATCCCTTATCCGGAGACGATCCAGCTCAACACCCCGAGTCTGCTGCCCCCTGGAAGTTCGGTTCGAGTCGAAGGCACCACCCCCATCGCAGGAACCTTGGCAGTGGAGTTGGCGCTGGTTCGCGACCGTCTTCCAGATGGTATTGTCCCCATCTCTGCTTATGATGGTTCGCCAGCCCAACTCGAGCAAATGCAATCAGTATACGACACAGCCAATGACTTGCGAGTCGCACGCGTTGAACAAAATGTTGCACCGGGGGAATTCGGCGTTGATGTCGAAATACCGGCTGACCTCAAGGGACGATGTGTGATTTCGGCCTTTGTCTATGGTGACACTCGTTGGGCCGTGGGTTCGCAACGCGTTACGGTTCGAACTCCGAAATGACCATTGAGCGGATAACTTGCCGAGAGGATCCGAGACTCGATCCCTATCGGCATTTAAGAACGAGCAATCTAACCCGGTACAGCGGGCGTTTCATTGCGGAAAGTCGGCCACTGGTTCAGCGATTGATCGCGAGCCCACTCCAAACCGAGTCGGTCTTGATCGATGAAAAATTCCTGGATGAGGCGACTGGGTGGATTCCTGAGCATGTTTCGATCTTGGTCGTTGACAGTGCCTGGATTTCGGATTTGGTCGGCTTTCATTTTCACAGAGGCTATCTGGCCTGCGGTCGAAGGCCAGTGCCACGATTGTGGACAGACGATGTTGCGAACAGTATACCGGAGTCCATTGCATGGACAGGTGCCTATCTGATTGCGGTACAGGATCCGGAGAACATGGGTTCGATACTTCGGTCGTGTGCAGCCTTTGGTATCGCTGACATCTTGATCGGCCCGGAATGCGTCGATCCATTCGCACGTCGCGTACTACGTGTCTCCATGGGAAATGCCTTCAAGCTTCAGTTTTGCGATGCCCCAGATCCACAACGGGTGATTCAACAGGTGAGAGAGAAGTGTGTCGAGTCCGTCGCAGCCTGTTTGAGGCATGACAGCATTGAGTTGACGCGTTGGCATCCAGGAGGGAGAACCTTGGTCCTTCTAGGAAACGAAGCCCATGGACTCCCTGGAACCGTCCTCGATATCGTTAATCAGCGCATCAAGATTCGAATGGATATGGGAACGGACTCACTCAATGTCAGCGTCGCTGCGGGTATTTTTCTCCACCATGCCCAACGATGGACTAGGAACGATACCTGAGCCAGGTTACCGAATTTTCACCCGGATTCGTCCTGCTCGGAAGGCATGATTGTTAAGATGAAGGGTCTCTAGTCACTGCGACAGGGGAGCCCATCATGCCTGACAGACCGACACGACGGTTGCAATCCACCGAATCGGGAAGCGACGATTCACCGACGGTGATCCATGTGTCATCCCCGGCAGATGGATCCGATGTTAGTCCCGTTCAGATCTTGGGGCATTTGCCTGGGATCGAGATCTCGAAGTCGATGAGGAATTGGGCGCAGCCATTGTCTCGCCTATCGGATCCCATCGAAAACAACCTGCACGCTCGTTACGTTGTTGGAGAGGTCATCGGACAGGGAGGTATGGGTGCCGTCCATCGCGGCTGGGACCTCCAGTTACGTCGTTGTGTGGCGATCAAGATCATCTCTGAAGAACAACTCGAAGACCCTAATGGTGTGCATCGATTTCTCCGTGAAGCCCGCATTGCAAGTCGGCTTCAGCATCCGGGTATCGTGAAGATCCATGATGTCGATATCGATGCTTCGGGAAACGCCTTCATCGTTATGGATCTTCTTTCAGGAAAGACTCTGGATTTCCTGGTACGGGGATTAAAGAAGCAAAAGATCGAACTTGCTTCGATGCTTTTGATCTTTCAGCAAGTGTGTCAAGCCGTGGCATATGCCCATGCCCATTCCGTCGTCCATCGCGATCTCAAGCCTTCGAACATTATGGTGGGTGATTTCGGGGTAGTGGTGGTGTTGGATTGGGGGTTAGCAAGGCTCTGTGGTGACATCGAATCATTCCAACCTCGAGAAACGGTTCGCAGTCGTTCGAATGACGATATCCGTTTCCCAAACTGTTTAAAGGAAGCAGCAGCATCGTTTGGTGATATAGAGCCTTTTAAGACCGACGGTGGTTTGGTGCTTGGCACACCCAACTATCTGGCCCCGGAGCAAGCGCGAGGCGAAGAGGTGGATGCGCGAGCGGATGTCTTTTCGTTGGGTGCGATCCTGTGCGAGATGCTGACTGGAAAACCGCCGTTTTTCGGCAAGAGTGCTCGACAGATTCAGCAAATGAGCGCTCAAGCACAACTTGGGAGCGCTTATGATCGATTGGATGCTTCCTCGGCACCACAACCGATCGTGAAACTGACTCGTGAGTGCCTAGCTGCCTTACCTGAAGGTCGTCCTGCGAATGCTGGGGTCCTTGCCGATTCCTTGACAGAGTATTTGGAATCAGGCCAACGTCGAGCTGAGGCGGAGCTCGTTCGCTTCTTTGAGCTGTCGCTGGACCTGTTCTGCATTGCCAATACGCGAGGATTCTTTTGTCGCGTGAACGACAACTTTCCCAAAGTGCTGGGATACTCAGCCGAGTACTTAACGTCGTGCCAGTTTATCGAGTTTGTCCATCCACGGGATCGATCCAAGACGCTTGCAGAAGTCGAACGGCTTGCGCGTGGGGAGCCGACGATTCATTTCCGGAATCGATATCGCCATCGCGATGGACATTACATCCACTTGGAATGGATGGCGCGATCCGTCCTTTCAGAGGGATTGATCTATGCGGTAGCCCGCGTCATGCGCCAGCCGGCGCGATGAGTGCGGCGGATATGACTGGATCATCGAGCTGGCTTGCTCAACCTCGGTGATCATTGCTTGGTTGCACGTTGCAGAGCATGATCGACTCGAGCCAATCTCGCCATTGGCGCATGGAGACCGAATCCATGATCGGTTCGCCCAAAGGGGGTAAGGACAATTGCTTGTTTCCCGCCAACCATGTCAGCGAGCCACTCCAAATACCACTTTCATCCACCTCGACATGCAATTGAATCGGATCGGCTGTGGTGCGGCCTTCGAAACAGGATTGTAAATCGATTTGGGACAGACGATGCCATGTGTTCCCACCCAGCCGCGACCCTTCGACCCATTGCAAACTCGGTTGGCGTTGTCCTTCCCGTGTGAATCGCAAGGTTCGGCTGATCTGCGCGGGAACGGGTGCATCTTTCGCGACAAGGATCTTGGGAGCTGGGACAGGAGAGCGTTGGTCTTGGACAATCATGCCGAGATCATAGCTGGTAGCGGAATG
>JALOQW010000271.1 GCA_025459275.1 Pirellula sp. | reverse complement strand
AGTTCGTTGTCGTACATTAAGAAATCGATCTTCTCGTTTCCTCGCAAGCGGTTGAGGATATCCAAGCCGCGACGCCCCCGCACGCGTTTCAGCTTGTCCGAGCTATCCGCAATGGATTGCAGTTCCATCAGGACGAATCGGGGCATCACGAGGCGACTGTCGAGGATATTCGTTTCGATCAATTCCGCCAGCCGGCCATCAATCACGCTGCTCGTGTCCAAAACCAAGGGTTTGATTCCTTTGAAGTCACGAGCGAATTCAACGTACGGAATGACAAACCGAAAGTCGTCCTTGGTTTGAAGCAGCAGGCTGACGCAGGCATAGCACATCACAGTCAAGATCCCAAGTGAGATGTACGATGCGTATCGATTGCCCGTCAGAAACGGCTCCATGGCGAGGGTCAACAAATTCGTGAAAATCACGCCGATCAACAGGCCAAAGTAGATTGCCGAGATGACTTCAATCCTCTTCTTGGGGAACAGCATGTCCAATGCGATCACCGAGAATGCGATCATGAGTACCCCACTAAAAATCATGTAGGGGGTGATCAGGTTTGGAGTACCCGGATCGTCCGCAATGCGTACGAGCGGCGACTGGGCCAACGAGGCGCCGACGCTGGCCGCTGCAACAATAAAAATGATTCGAAGCGCAACGATTGCGATCGAGTCCGCTAACTGCGAACGCGACTCTCGCGGTTTCGGCGGATCCGTGCGTACGTGTTCCACGATTGCGTCGACTATCGAGGTGTTGGGAATGGGAGGCCAAATCGCCAGATCATCATAGCCGATGGCCGAGACCACGCGAAGCTCAGAGGGCTAAGAACTGTCGGATCAATACCTAATGATCTGCAACGCACGAGTTTACCAGTCGACCGATCGACTCAATTTCGATTTCGACCGTGTCACCGGGTTGTAAGAAAACTTGTGGGTTTCGGGCGACACCGACGCCTGAAGGAGTTCCGGTGTAGATCACATCTCCTGGCTCCAGCGTCATGACTTGTGACAGGTATTGGACCAAATAAGCCGGAGAGAAAATCAACTCGCGGGTATTGGAGTCCTGTACCAGTTGACCGTTGAGCCAGCAGCGGATCGTCAATTGAAGCGGATCGGGAATCGAGTTTGCGGTTGTGATCGCCGGCCCCAATGGAGCAAACGTATCGAACGACTTACCCAGAAACCATTGCTTGCCAGGCTTTCCTTTTTGCCAGTCTCTTGCCGACACGTCATGGCCTACCGAGTAACCGAAGATCGCTTGTTCGGCTTCCTCAAGCGACGCATGCTTGGTTCGGTGACCAATGACAACGACTAACTCTGCCTCGTAGTCGACTTCCTTGCTGGCAGCCGGCAATCGAATCACGTCCAGTGGACCGATCATCGAGGTCGGCATCTTGCAAAAGACGATCGGCTCATCCGGTATCGGCGCTTTGGTTTCGATGGCGTGATCTCGATAGTTCAGCCCAATGCAAAGGATCTTGCCTGGTCGATCGATGGGGCACAGGATCCGAAGAGTGTCGTGCGACGTACCGAGTTTCCTCGCTAGGCTGGCGATCCGAGCTTCGTAATGCGACCAGGCTGCAATCAACTCAACGAGGGAGGTTGGCAAAGACGGATCGGCTGCGAGAATGTCTTGGATTCCATGATCCGTCTGCAGCCCCCAACCGATGGAGCTGTCCGACCGAACAAATCGCACGAACTTCATAGTGACTCGCTTGGCTACTTACTTGGGCGCGAGCATTGCGATGATTTTCTTCCCTTGCTGCAACGGGGGTTGCTCGAGTTTGGAAAACTCCGCTAGGTCGTTGAGTACGTGTTCCATAACCCGCTTCCCTTCGTCGACGTGTGCCATCTCGCGGCCACGGAACATGACCGTCACCTGTACTTTGTCTTTGTGCTTCAAGAACCCGATTGCCTGCCGGACCTTGGTCTCAACGTCATGATCCCCCGTCTTGGGGCGAAGCCGAATTTCTTTGGTCTTCGTTTGGTGGGTCTTATGACCAGATTTTTTGTTCTTCTCGTACTTGTACTTGCCGAAGTCCATAATTCGGCAAACAGGGGGACGCTCATTTGGGGCGACCTCCACCAAGTCCAAACCAGCATCTCGCGCTCGGCTGAGTGCTTCGTCGGCAGAAATGACTCCTAGCTGAGTTCCATCAGGGCCAATCACGCGTAGAGGTGAGATGCGGATTTGATTGTTGACCCGTGTCTGAATGCGTTCGATCGTGTTACTCCTTGTGCTGCAAAATCGGATTCTCCCTTCACCATACAAAAACCGGTTGGAAGGTGGGACTATTCGAAAGTATCGACAAAACCAACCCCATCGGTCAACCTCGCCTCGCTCATTTTTCGCAAGTTGCCCGAACCTTTTGGCCCTTGCAAGCCTCTTTGCCCGCGTTACATTACGAGAGTTGTTGCCCTTGTAGCTCAGTCGGTAGAGCAGCTGACTCTTAATCAGCGGGTCCAAGGTTCGAGTCCTTGCGGGGGCACTTTTGCTTTTGCCAATGATTTCCTTGGCGCAACAACTGCTCTGTTCCAGGCGGACCATTCTGGGACCCTGATGTGACATCCACCGACACAACCGTGATTCTGCAGGGCGTGGGATTGGCCGCCGTGTCCTCGTGATTGAACGGCAGAATCCCTTCTTCGCTGAACGAAGGCATCTTGACGTGAGGGCAGCTCATCATCGCCAGCGAGCGCGTGGCGATCGCTAACGGAGAGTTTTGTTGGACGATACCGTCGCCATTGCAGCGCACCAAACCTGGATGCAATGCGGGGATATTCGCATTCGCGTGGATCGCGATCGATTCATGCTATCACATCGATACGGAGCTGGAGAAGCCATCGTCGAGAAAGTCTATGTCCCGGCTTGCTATGTCCCGGTTTGATTGCGTGGCCGCCTTGGATCGGCGCAATCCACCCTTTGGTGACATTGGCTACGGCGAAGAAAGAGAAAGTTTGATAGGGGGATGATTTGGTTGAGGCAAACGATGGTCACCAGACGACCAAATGCGATTGCAGAACGACCCCAGTTCTCTCTTGGACGATCGCTCGGGTTCGATCGAGCAACGCCAGAACCTGTTCTGCAGTGGCCCCTTCGCTGGCCACCAGATAGTTAGGATGCGAGGCACTTAGCTGTACCGCGCCCTCAATCAGTCCGAGAACTGAGCACTGTTGCAGCAGTGCCGCGGCCGATCCTCCATCCGGGTCGATGAACGCGACAGCGGATCGGACCGGTGCGTTGGGTTGTTTGCTCCGCTTGACGATCCATAGGGTCTGTTCTCGTTTCGTCAGTCGTGCGGAATCGTCGACTGCCAGCCCCAGGGATGCCTCTAGGATTACCAGTTCATCGAGGCTACTTCGGCGGTGTGAGAAGGTCAGACCTTCGGCGTCGACGGTTACAATCTGGCCATCCCGTCTCATCAGGCGGGCCGAGCGAACCACGTGACCGATGTCTCCTTCATCTGTCCCGGAGTTTCCGTGCAGCGCGCCCCCCACGGTACCTGGCACCCCAACCAGATGCTCGACACCGGCAAGACCTTGGGCGACACAAGCGGTTACCAGATGGGACAATCGAACGCCCCCGCCGCAGTGGACGGTGCTGTTTTCAAACCGAATCTTTGCGAAGGCGGGGGAGCTAAGCTGAATAACTAGCCCATCAAACCCGAAGTCCCGAACCAGGAGATTCGAACCTCCACCCAAAATCCGCACCGCGACGGAGTCTGCCGCGGCTTGACTCAGCAGTTGCTGCAGCTGGCTTTCGTCGGCGGGTTCGCAAAAATAGCGAGCAGGCCCGCCCAAATGGAGCCAAGTGAAGGGTGCGAGAGGCACATGCTCACGCACCCACGATGGAAACGATACTTGGGCCATATACGGCACCAGTCCCCTTCGCCGAGGAAATTAACGACGGCGCGGCAACACCTCCGACGCCTTGCGGATCAGATCCTTTACTCGGCGAGGGCTCTGCATTCCCGTTAACGAGAAACGCTTCCAGCCGTTTTCGCTTTCCGAAAAGACCACGATCTGCGGAAGCATTTTCCCTTGCATGACTTGATCTGCAAGCTCTGGATTCGCATCTTTGTCCAGTTGTGTGTAAACAACTTCCTTGAGCTCGCCCGATTTCTTCATGGTCTCAATCGTGTCGGCCTTCATCGTCTTGCATGCTGGACACCAGTCAGCGCCAACCAACACCACCAATGGTTTCTTCTCTTCCTGAGCTTTTCGGTACGCCGCTTCGTATCCCAGCGGCTCGTCACCTTCGTCGCTTCCCTGCCCAACCAAAACCGCCACCAACGCCAAAGTCGCTAAGTGCAACATCCTTGGTCCTACTCCCTTACTCTTGGTAAAAAACCTGTCCTGACGCACATCGGCCCGGTTGCCGGAATTGCTGTGCGCCGCCGTTGATTCCGCCCTCTTCGGCTCGGAGGAGGGGATTCAGTCGCACCCGAAACCTGCAACGGTTAGGTTGAGTTTTCGGATTGGGCAAAACCGAACGGCTTCCGATAAGGAGGGCCAGTATAGGGCCACTCCCTGACCGTTCAACCGTTCCAACGTCTGCCGAAAGCTAGCATCGAATCTTTTTTCCATCGATTTCAGAGGTTTTGCCACCCAGCCCGTTTCTGCCAGGATGGGGTCGCTCAGAACCTGCAAAACCGGTAAGTCACGCTTCATTCGCTACTTAAGCTCGCCCGCAAGCAGCCATCAGCTCCATGCAGTGGCTCGAAGCGGATTCACGACAGGACGGTTGTCAAGCCAAAAAAAGACCTTCAAAAAAAGTCGCTCCCGGGACTCAGAATCGGCTGAGGATCCACCAAAATGGGGGGAGTCTGCGAGCACCGTCGATTCCCCTACTGGTATCCCCACTGCCCGATGTTACCATCGAGCGATCGGTGATCTGGTTTCTTGATTCACTTGTAGGGTTGGCAGGGACGCATGAGCGGTTTACGGTTGGTCGCTGGGTTGGTATGGGTTGGGCTCGTCATCGGTTCTGCTCTGACGATCAAGGGGACCGTTGTTGCTCAGGTTGTTGCTCAGGATGGGCAAAGCCTTCCTACACCTCATCGCCACGAGCTTCACTTCGAGATCATGAGGCTAGTGGACCAACTAGCGCCATACGAGCCATCCGAAAACCTGCGAGGCAACGTTGAATGGCATGGATCAAGTACGATGAAGGAGTTGGCCGAACGCATTTCGATTCGATTTCGTCGGTTTCATCCTGAAGCGACCCTGGAGATCAAGACCGAAGGATCGGAACAAGGGCTCGGACTCCTGAAGACCAACCCGGATATTTTGGTCGGAGTCAGTCGCATGGTCCGCGAGAAGGACGCAACGATGCTTCGCGAAGGTGGATGCAAGGATCCCGCCATGGTGGTCGTCGGTTTGGAAGCCATGGGAATTTTGGTTCACAAAGACAATCCGATCCCTAGCATTGGACAAGAGCAGCTTCAAGCCATCTTTGCGGCGCAAAGTGACGGCAAGCCGTCAGCCAAGCGTTGGGGGGACCTTGGTGTAACGGGCCCATTGGCGGATCAGCCGATCGTGACTTATGAACGAGACGTAACGAGCGGAAGCCAATCGTTTCTTCTGGAGATGTTGGAAGAAGGAGCGAGTTTGGCACCACCAACCCATGAATGCACCAACAACCATGAGATCAGCTCTGCCATTGCCAAAGATCGCAACGGAATCGGACTTGCGGGGTTCCTGAACACAAACTCCGAGATCCGGAGGGTGCCGCTGGTCGTGAATGGTGAGTGGATCGAGCCGACCGAAGAGAATGCGATCGGGGGACGTTATCCCTTGATGAGGCCCTTGTTCTTGGTCTTCGACAAATCGACAAAGTTTGAAGAGCCATCCGTCCGCAGTGATTTGATCCGCTTCGTGCTGAGTCGCGATGGCCAACTCGCCGTGATGAACTCCGGCTTTTACCCGTTGCAAGCTGGATTCGTGCAGCATCAGCTCAGCAAGATTTTTGGATCGCAGTTGAGATAACAGTTGAGATAACGGTTGATCCGCACACTCTCATCCGCCATTCAAGCCTTCTCTTTTCATGGACGACGACTACCAGCGATGACAGCATCCAGGATTTCTAAGTTGCGGTTTTTTTGGACACGGCTTCTTTGCACAAGGGCTCCACTCCTAGGGACCTTGGCGTTTGCGTTGTGGATGATTGCCGTCTCTGCATCCAGCTTGAAAGCTCAGTACGGGTTCTACACCATGAACACGGCTCAAACGTGGGCTCCGAACAGCTGGGGGAATCCGTATGTAGGTTACACGGCCCAGACTCCTTGGTCCGGCTACGGTTATGGAACGCCTCAGACCTCCTATGGATACCAGCAGCCGTGGCAGTTGGGGGCTTATCTCGAGAACACACCCAGCGGCGTGCTG
>JALOQW010000270.1 GCA_025459275.1 Pirellula sp. | reverse complement strand
TCTTTTCTCGCCTCTTCTTCGGCTTCCTGCTCGGCCGCTCGATCATCGGCTTGCTCAACGATGGCGTTTACCTGTTCTTCGGTATAGCCACCCATTTCAATCAAGGCTTCCGGTTCGATAACGGATAAGTCATCGAAGGACAGGTAGCCTTGTTCTACCAGCTGCTGGGCTACTTCTTCGGTCATTCCGTCGATCTGCATGAAGGCTTCCATGGCTCGCTCGATTTGCCGTTCCAGCTCGGGTGCCGTCATGATTTCGATGTCCCAACTGCACAGCTTGCTGGCCAGCCGAACGTTCTGCCCGTAGCGGCCAATGGCCTGCGACAGGTGCTCTTCGTTGACCAGAGCGATCGCTCGACCAATCATGTCGCAAAGCAGCACTTGATCGACTTGGGCGGGTTGGAGCGCGTTGGGAATCAACACCATGGGGTCATCGCTCCAACGGACAATGTCGATCCGTTCCCCCGCCAGCTCACTAGTAATGTTCTTGATGCGGTTCCCGCGAACGCCGACACAAGCGCCGACACAATCCACTCGTTGGTCGGAACTGCTGACCGCCACTTTGCTGCGATAGCCTGGTTCCCGGCTGATGGCATTGATCCGAATCACCCCTTCAGCGATTTCAGGAATTTCCTGCTCGAAGAGTCGTTGGACCAGCGTGGCCTTGGTACGGGACAGAATGATTTTGACGCGGTTTCCTACCGCCTTGACTTCGTAAATCACCGCTCGGACTCGAGAGCCATTGTGGTAACTCTCACCGGGGATCTGCTCCCCTTTCGGCAAAATCGCTTCAACATTTCCAAGTTGAACGATGGTCAAACCTTTTTCGGTGCGTTGGACAATACCGGTTACGAGCTGTCCAACTTGGCCATGAAACTCATCCAGCCGTGCGTCTCGTTCCGCTTCCTTAAGCTTTTGAATGATGACCTGCTTGGCCGTCTGGGCCCCGATCCGCCCGATCTCGTCTTGGCTCAGATTCTGTCCATCGACGGTGGCGTTGATGGCTCCGGTCCCCCGAACGATCTGGATGTCGACTTCTGATTCCTCCCCAAACTGACGCTTGGCCGCAGTCACTAAAGCGGACTCGATTGCCTGAAACACCAACTCAGGGTCAATCTGTTTTTCGCGGTGCATAGAATCGACGATTCTAAGCAGTTCTTGAGGATTCATTCGGATTAATATGCTCTGGAGGTTGTCGGCGACCCGAGGGTCCCGAGGAAGCCCCCACGGGCCCCCTCGAGAATCGGCCAAGGCTATCGACAGCCAGCGTAAATGTCAACGGGCGTTATACTAACGACTCGAACCACATCGAATTTATTGAGGCAATCTCTCATGACGCAGCCCAGGCGACAATGTGGAACCATGGCAGCGCATCATCGTCTTTGCGAATCGATGCCTACCTATCGCGAAACCCGGGCAGCCATCGAGCGGAGGACGCACGATTTGATCGAAACCGGCTGCATGATGCGTGAGAAACGTCTCCTGTTTCGAATCCAGGTTGTGGTTCATGTGCTGTATCACGACCCGGTCCAACGGATCTCGATGTCCCAAGTCCGCTCGCAGATTCAGGTTCTGAACCGGGACTTTCGACTCAAAAACGGGAACCGGAAAAGCATCCCTCGTCCATGGAAGGGACTCGCAGCCGATGCCGGCGTCGAGTTTGAATTGGCAGCCACCGATCCGGCAGGCCAACCTTCCAAAGGAGTGACGTATACCAAGACCGACCGTGAGTCGTTTGGTACCGGGGATTCACTC
Organism: Pirellula sp.; assembly: GCA_025459275.1. Classification (GTDB taxonomy): domain Bacteria; phylum Planctomycetota; class Planctomycetia; order Pirellulales; family Pirellulaceae; genus JBKCUI01. The sequence continues at coordinate 4,630 of JALOQW010000270.1, read as the reverse complement.
AAGACTGCCAAGTCCGGCGGCGTAGAAGCTTGGGATACACGTCGCTACTTGAACATTTGGGTGGCTCCGTTGAGTGGCGGCTTGCTCGGTTATGCACAATTTCCGGGAGGACCGGAAGAGACCGATGGTGTGGTGATCTCCTACAAGTCGTTCGGTACGCGAGGTACGGTCGCCCCTCCATTCCACCGAGGCAGAACCACAACTCATGAGATCGGGCACTTTCTCAATCTGTATCATCTTTGGGGAGATATGGCTGACTGCGCCGGCACCGATCAATGTTGTGATACCCCACCCCAAAAACTCCCGAACTTTGGCAAACCTTCCTTTCCAAAAATCTCCTGCGACAATGGTCCTCATGGGGACATGTTCATGAACTACATGGACTACAGCGACGACGAAGTCCTGTGCCTGTTTACCGAAGCCCAAGCAGCCCGCATTGTTGCGACCCTTACCGGCCCACGCGCTACATTATCACCCAGCCCTACCCCTCTCACATAAACCCAACACCGTTCAACGAACCGACTGAATGTAGTGGATCTTGCCAAAGATCCTTGAGCCGAACCAATGTAGTGGATCTTGCCAAAGATCCTTGAGCACCGGGAAATCAAGCAACTTCCACTACCGTTCTTTGAATGTTAGTGCACTTAAATCAACAGGATCTGAGGCACCTCAATCAGACTGCGCTGAGGAACCCCTCAATATCCTGCAGTACAGTTCCCGGATCTGACGTGTCATGGTCTCATGTCGGAACAAGTCGGTGAACCGAAGCTGGCCTTCGCTACCCATGCGTTGGCGAAGGGGAGCGTCCATGACGAGCTTTGCGATCGATCGGGTCAGTGACTCGACGGATTTCGGAGGGACAAGGAAACCGGTAACTCCATCGATGACAACCTCTCGTGCCCCATCGATATCGAAGCTAACCACCGGCTTGCCGGCGATGAGAGCTTGGGGCAGCGCTCGGGCGAGCCCTTCTCGGAGCGATGCATGGACCAGAATGTCCATCGCTCCTACGAGGGCTGGAATGCGTTCTGGTCTCTGCAGTCCGGTCAGGATGAAGTGATCGCGAAGTCCCGAGCTCTGGATCTGCTGCTCCAGAGACTCACGGAGCAGACCGTCGCCGACCCACAGAAATCGGATCGTTGGATGTTGCTGAACAAGCGACTTGGCCGCTTCCAAAACATATTCGTGCCCCTTCAAATGGAAAAGGCGGGCAATTTTGCCGACGACAATATGTTCAGGGCGAATGCCCAACTCCTGCCGCGTTGCAAGCCGATCGCGATCGGCATGGACAAAAGGCTCGACATCCATGCCACTGTAAATCGTTGTAAATTTCTCGCGAGGAGCGACCCCAGCATCGACCATCAAGTCCGTCATGGCATCGGCGACACTGATCATGTGGTGGCATCGTTTGGCAGCCCATCGTTCGCAAGCAATAAAGGTCTTGCGGGCCGCCATCGATTGGAACGGATGAAATGGGGCTCCATGAACGGTATGCACCACGCACGGCACACCGAGAGACCAGGCTGCTGCTCGCCCTAGCATTCCACCTTTGGCGCTATGCGTATGCACCACATCAGGTTGGATGGATCGCAAGAGTGATCGGAGTTGTCGGTAGGCTCTCACATCTTGCCAAGGAACAATCGACCGGATCAAGGTTGGGACGACCACAACCGACAGGTCCTTGTCACGAGCCGCGTCGAGCAAGGCGCCTTCTGCTCCCAATGTCGGGCCGGTGATAAGAGTTACCGAATCACCATGGTTTCGAACGAGGTCGATGCAGTTGTAACGGGTGTTTTCTTGGGCGCCCCCAACGATCATGCGGGTGATGATATGGACGACGCGCATGATTCCCTCAAGTCTCAAACGAAACGCAGCAGTGCGTATCGCTTTTTGCCACTCCGCAAGACCACTACGGTTTCGCTCGCCAAATCGTGAGCGGTCAACACTCTCTCGATGGAATCGACACGTCGGTTGTTGACATAGGCTGCGCCTTCACCGATCGAGCGTCGAGCTTCGCTCTTGCTGGCGGCCAACCCGGCCGAGCAAAAGGCGTCGATGATCCCGAGCCCTTCGTCCAGTCGCGAGCGAGGCAACTCGCAACTCGGAACGTCGCGGAAGATCGGAACCAGCTCAGCGTCGCTCAATCGGTCGATCTCGGCCCCGAACAAAATCTTGGTGGCTCGTTCTGCCGCGTGGAGACCTTGGTCGCCGTGGACCATGCGAGTCAGCGCTTCGGCCAATCGTTTCTGGGCTGCGCGTTGATGGGGTTGGTCGCGTACCAGCACTTCCAGAGCCTGGCATTCGGATTGCTCCACTTCGGTCAGGAACCGAAGGACCATGATCACATCTTTGTCGTCGACATTAATGAAATACTGATAGAACTCGTAAGGGCTGGTTCGATCCGCCGATAGCCAAACGGCCCCCCGTTCGGTCTTGCCCATCTTCTTGCCATCGCTCGTCGTCAGAAGCGGGCATGTCAATGCATGCAGTGGGCGGCCGAGCATTCTTCGTCCAAGATCGATGCCAGCGGTGATATTTCCCCATTGGTCGCTTCCGCCGATTTGCAATTGGCACTGGAACTCCCTCGACAGGTGAACGAAATCGTAGGCTTGAAGGAGCATGTAACTGAACTCGGTGTAGCTGAGGCCTGAATCGCTTCGCTCCAAACGAGCCTTGACCGAGTCCTTGGTCAGCATCACGTTGACGGGAAAGTTCTTCCCAACATCGCGAAGGAAATCGAGATACGAGAATCCTTGCATCCAGTCGAAATTGTTGACAACCACAGCCGCATTCGGTCCTTCAAAGGACAAAAACTGCGACATTTGACGGCGGATCCCTTCAACATTCGCTTGGAGCGCTTCTTTGGACAGCAATTGCCGTTCATCGGTCTTACCGCTCGGATCGCCGATCATACCTGTAGCGCCCCCAACCAATGCGATGGGGCGATGCCCCGCTTGTTGAAAGCGACGGAGCAACATCAGCGGCAGCAAGGATCCGACATGCAACGTCTCTGCCGTCGGGTCGAAACCCGCGTACACAACGGTCGGCTTCGCCAATAACGCCCGCAACTCCCCTTCGTCGGTCGCCTGGTGAATAAGTCCTCTCCAAGCAAGTTCATCGAGAATTGACTTCGTTTCCATGAGGGATTCGGGGCTTTTGACTTGGCTTGCAAGCGACGTGGGATCGGAACTAAGACGGTGAAGTGGTATACGGTACACTCGAGACTCTGTCTATCGGTATCCCTGGTACTAACTTTTTTCTCCTCAGGATGCTATGCTTTCCCATCGCTTGAGGCAGGCGGGAAATTGCCATCCCCAAGCATATCTCCAGTCCCGTTGTCGTTGTCCCATTGCCCTATCCTATTGTCTTATCAGTGACTCCATCATGTCCAATTCCACTCTTCGCGGCGTTGTCCACCTGATTGAAGAAACCAAATCGTTTGGCCAAAAGGGCTTTCGCAAGCGGCTGATTGTTTTGGAGCAGAACAATGGACGCTTCACCAACTACATCCCGCTCGAGTTTACCAACGATGCATGCGACTCAGTCGACAGTCTGAAGCTGGGTGACGACATCACGGTGACATACCGGCTCTCTGGACGGAAGTGGCAGCGGGACCCCATGAGCGAGGTAAAGTATTTTCTCAGCGCCGAAGCGCTTGGGTTTCGCAAGACCGGCGAGGGTGGAGACCTTCAATCGGTCAATGACGAGTTTTCCGAGTCGTCCGCTGACTTTGGGGAAGCACCCTTCTAAGTCAGGCTGCTGCAAAGCAGGCAGCCGTTAGCGACCACCCGCTGAGGCTTCGCTCGAACTGGCAATCGCACTCATGGCGACGCACAGCCAGCCAAGAATCAGTGTCGATCCGCCGATGGGGACGATGCTCCAGTGAATGATCTCGTCCGCAAAGACGATGCTGTACAGTCCCCCTGAAAAGCAGAGGGTGCCGAGCAAGAACAGCACGCATGCAATTCCCAACAACCGCGCCCCAGCGGATCGGCCCCAGAGCGCGATCGAGAGAATCGCCAGTGCGTGATACATCTGGTAACGCACCCCTAGTTCGCACTGCTCGAGTTTTTTGGTAATCAGTTCGGGGGATAAGCCTCGCTTTTCGAGTTGCTTCGGAAGGGAGTGGGCGCCGATGGCACCGATGCCAACAGCGATCGCTCCCGAAATTCCCGCCAAAAGCAACAGCCATCGAAACGTGTTCATCGAAATCGATCCTCTCTAACAAGCATCCGCAGATCCAATCAGTGATAGCCGTTCAGCCTCAATCAGGATAGCGGCGGCGCCCTTTTTGGCCATCCGATATCTAGAAAGGCAAGCCGCCGCGAAAAACGCAGGCCGCCGAAAAACGCAGGCCAGGGTGCACACCTGAGAGAGATCTCCCTACACTATGACGTTCCTTGCCTTTTTCCACGGTCGAGAAATCATGCGGACGCAAGACAACCCACCCACACGACGACGGTTTCTACACCAAATCCTTTCAACCGCTGCGACCACTGGGTTGGTCACACTGCCCATTGCATTGGACGGGCAATCGAATCATGGTCGATTGATGGCCATTGAACCGATGGATCGCCCCAAGCCGGGCCAGCTTCGATTGAGCATGGCGGCGTATTCACTACGCGATTTA
>JALOQW010000269.1 GCA_025459275.1 Pirellula sp. | reverse complement strand
ACGATCAATCGACAAGAATTCATGGATGGTACATCATGCCCTCAAAGGAACATAGAAGCCTGCCGCGGCTTGATCCTGGTTATTACCGCGGTCAAGCTTATGTTCACTGGACAATGACCATTCAAGATCGAAGAACAGGATGGTTGATCCCGATCTTCTACTACCGCTTTCGAGAAATTCTGACCCATGCAACATTTAGGTATGCCTTTGCATGCCCTATTTACTGCGTGATGCCGGACCACATCCATCTCCTGTGGATCGGAATCGATGATCGTTCAGACCAGTTAAAGGCGTCGGAATATTTTCGAAAGCAATTGGGCGGAGCGTTACAAGTGCTCGGTTTCAAGTTGCAGCGCCAGCCTCACGACCATGTACTCAAGGATGATGAGCGACTTGAGTCGAGTGTAACGGAGCTGGCGGAATACATCGCGAGGAATCCTGAGCGGAAAGAGCTCGTGCCCATTGATCGATACATGGATTACCCATACTCGGGATGTTTGGTTCCGGGGTATCCAGAACTCAAGCTGTGGGCCCCCGACTACTGGGAGCGATTTTGGAGAACGTATTCATTCCTTCGAACGAATGGGTTGTTCCGTCCCGCAGAGGAAAAGGTTGGAAACGGCTTCCCGGAGGCGCGGTCGCCGTAGCCACGCTGCCCGTAGCCACCGTCCTGCCCGTAGCCACCGTCACCAGACGGTGGATCGCGCGCGCCCATCCACGGCCTAGGCGGCCATGGCTACGGAACTCTCGTAGCCATCGTCGCCAGACGGTGGATGGTTCTGGAGCCATTTCTACTATTTCCACGAAATTCCTATTTGGTTTCGTTTCGCTGTTGGGATTCCGCTATGTTCGAGGAACTTACAGATTTTGGGACTCAGTGATAGGTAAAGATCATGGGTATGAACGGCGGCGTGGATATGAAATTAGCTCAACAAGTCAACATGAAACTTGCAATGAGAGGTATTCGATCTCCTTGCGTCGTCTCCGTTTCATGCAACCGAGGCGAAGTTACGCTATCAGGTACCGTGTCACAGGCGCATCAGCTGAATGCTGCCATGCGAATTGCGCAAGGCATCACCGGAGTCAAGCGGGTAATCAATCAGTTGGTTGTGAAAACTCTTGGGCGATCATAACGTCAGCCGTGACTACGATTCGGGCGAGCGGTGGGTGTTAACCCACTGTTTCTCCCAACGCGTACCCACGTGATGGCTTCCACGACTCACCGAACCTCGGATCTCGACGCGAAGAAACAGGGGACTAACGACCCCCGCTCGCCGATGCGCGTCCATCCACGGCCTCCGCGGCCTTGGCTACATCTCGTAGCCACCGTCGCCAGACGGTGGACTGCGGCGCCCATCCACGGCCTAGGCGGCCGTGGCTACGAACAAGCCGTGGCTACGGCGGCCATGGCTACGAACGTTTTAACGGTCCCATTGCAACACGGCGAACATGGCGATGCCGGCATAGTGGCTCGCGCTGGCAAGCAAGACCATCACATGCCACAGCGGATGGTAATACCAGGCCCGGTGATCGTTCTGCAAGAACAGGACTCCTAGCGTATAAAGCAATCCTCCGAGCAGCATGATTGCGAAGCAGAGGCGGGTGGTCGAACCGAATAAGACCAATGCAGGCACCCAACCCAACAGGATGTAGGTGAGGCTTGTCATATTGTCGACACGATGTTTAGCCAAGACCTTCGAATAGAATCCTGCGCCTGCTGCGATCCAAACCAAAAGCAACAAGGCGATGCATTGCCAGCCAGTCATGTTGCTCCAGATAAAAGGGGTGAACGTTCCAGCAATCAGTAGATAGATGACTCCTTGATCCCAGGCTCGCATGCGATGTCTGCGTCCCGGATGCTTGACTGCGTGCGAGAGGGTCGAAAACAAGTACATGGCTGCGAGCGACATACCGTAGACAATGCATGCTACGAGCATCGATTCGCGCTGGGAGGCGATCGCCAAGTAAGCAAGCAGGAACGTTGCCGGGATGCTCAATACGAAACCCACGCCGTGGATGAAGGCATTGATTCTCTCGAGTGGTGCGATCTGTTCAGTCCAAGTGTGCGCCATGGCGGGATCAGTGCGACTGCTCCAGAAGTCTCGCGAGTCGATGGAAGTCGCTTGACGTATCAATGAATCGAACCTTGGTGACCAAGGTTTTCGGATCGACCAAGGTATCAAAGGGAACGAACGAGACTTCGAATTGCCCGCCCACGGAGACCATCACGCCATTGAGCTTTTCTTCAATCAGAGCGCGATACCCACCCACCCCGATTTGCGATCCGAGCATCACATCGAAGGCGGTAGGAACGCAGCATCGCGATTCATACCCCATCTGGAGGCCGTTGATCTTTCGTGACTTTCCGGTTCGTGCCTTGTAGGCATCTGCCAATTGCCGTGCCATGAACTTGCCAATATCCACATTGGCGATCGCCAAGTGACCATGCTCATCCCGAGCCACACCCTCGATCTTGGAATAAGGCAGGTACTCGGCGAGTCCCTCGGCGATGACCATCACTCCGTAATTGCGACCGATCGCTTCTCGCGCGATCATCATGTCGACCATCTTCTCCAAGACGACATCCAAATTCATGACGATCCGTTCCTTGGTGGAGCCATCCGCGAGCGAGATCATTTCGGTACTTCGGAATGGACCAACGATATCTTCGACGCTCAGTACCATGCATGCATCACCGGCGATCGCCGCCCCGTACGCCAGCCAGCCTGCGGATCGCCCCATGGCTTCGCATAGGAAATAAGCCTGCCCTGCGGCGGCATCCCGGTTCAAGTTTCGAATCTCTTCTGCCAAGACTTCGGCAGCACTGAAATACCCAAACGTAAAGTCGATACCAGAGTAATCGTTGTCGATGGTCTTGGGCAAGTGAATGACCGGCATGCGAGTTTCGGACGCAGGGAGCGTGTCTTGATACATCTTGAGCTTGTTGGCAGTCTTCAAGGTGTCGTCGCCACCGATACTGAACAGAGCATCGACCTCGAGGGAACGAAGGGCTGCCACGACCCGTTTGAGGGGAGCGGATTTTTCAGGATCGCGAAGGTCCTCTGGACGTGTCACTCCTTTGCCGGGATTGCTTCGGGCCGTTCCAATCCGAATCCCAGCTTCGGTACGCATGAACTCCAACGATTCCAACGTGAACCGAATGAAGTCCTGCCCTTCTTGAAGCGGCTTCGAAGGATCGAAATCGATCAGCTTAGAGTACCCATGCTTGATTCCAATGACTTCGATGCCCGCTTGCAGCAACGCGAATGCCGCAGAGGAAATGACAGCATTGGCTGCCGGGGCAGGTCCGCCGGCGAACAGAATCGCGACTCTTCGTATCTGGCTCATGGATTTTTCCATTGCAATGTGGATAAGTTTGTGATGCGCGGGGCCGATTGTAACCGTCTCGGTGCGAATCTCCAACGGTCGTAGGGGGGTGTGAAGATGCGGCGAGTCTGCTGCGAATTCGTGTTGTGCTTGCTCCGTTTCGGTCGTCAGCCCGTTGGAGGCGATGATGATTGGACGGAAGGGAGCGATCCTTCCGATTCTCACGCCTATGACGCAAGGCAGACGAGTCAGCACAACGGAACCGCAGCGTGGTCAAAGACGCAGAAAATACGCCCTTTATGGCTATTGGATCGTCTTTTCATGTTGCCTCCTATCGATGAGCATCGGTGTTCTTGAATCGAAGCATGCCTGGGGGCAATCCCGCGAGCCCCGAGGGTCGATCTCGATTCCAGAGCCCGACCAGCAGCCCGCCTCGCCTTGGAGCAAGCCCTTCCGGGTTTCCGTTCCAGCGACCTCACCTCAACGGCACGTTCAGACCCAAAACGATTCCTGGGATGCACCCATCGCCAGGGATCGCGTGCCGGAGGGGGTGGAGGCCGTGACGACGTCCTCTGCGAGACGGATCCAGGCAACGCTGGCGTCTCGGGTCAGCCAAGATGTCCTGACGCCCACGCTGCTCCCCTCAAGCGAGGCGGTTCCTTCGGTCGAACCTCCCGTCGGCTGGAGAGCCACCGAGGCCGAGATTCGGTCGGGACTCGAACGCTGTGATCATCTCTTGCGTCGTGGTGCCGTCCACAGCGCCCGCCAGGATGTGCTAGCAGCCCTGCGACAACTGACCCGCGCCCTAGATTCGCATCGAGGTCGTTGGGAGAGCGAACCGGCCTTGCAACAAGCTCTGACTGCGTTGAAAGAAGCCGAAGACTTCGAAAGGACTTCGTTGACGGAGTCCACTTCGGTGCAACGAGTTGTTCGTCAACATCAAACTCCGATTTTGCAAGAACGAAGCCTGGATGCTGTCTCGCCATCGATCGCTGCGCAGTATTACCGCATGTACGCCCGAGATGCGCTGGCTTTAACCGCAGACAATCATCCGTGGGCAGCCGATTTGTATTATGCATTGGGTAAGACCTATGAGCGGGAGTCGCAGCAAGATGGGGCTAGGCAGTTGACACTGCTGCAACATGCGACCGTATGTTTTCAAGCAGCCCATGCGATTGCTCCGAACCGCCATCACATCGCAAACCAGCTCGGATTCAATCTACTTCAATTAGATCGAGTGGACGAAGCGATGATTGCTTTAGAGCAGTCGATTGCGATCCGACCCACGACCAACGCTTATCGCAACCTGGCGGAGGCCTATCGGCGGCAAGGGGATACGGAACAGATGCGTCAGGCGGCGGAGCACGCGAATCTGCTTGCCACTCGCGAACCAAACTACTCTGCGGAAAAGCCGGAGATCACTGAGATTTCGCCGGAGGAGTTTGCGAGGATCAGCCCCCCACCCGTTGCCGGGGATGCTCCCAAAGCAACTCAAGAAGCCTCAACACGTTCTGTCTTTCCACGAATCATGCGGTAGGTGAATGGGATGACACGCTACCAACGAGATCAACGAACCAGACGCTCGCATCCAAAGCTACCGAAACGGTGGTCCCGGCGTACGCTTCTGTCGAGTCTGTCGCTGACCATGATGGCAACAGCGGTAACCGCTCAGGAACCGTGTGTCGTCTGTCCCGACGTCCTACCCACACCGATTGTGATTTGCCCTCCCAGCCAACCGACCGGAGTGAATACAGGGTTGGCGGCTCCCTGTATCCGTGGCATCGACAGCGCCCGCGCGATCGGCGAGCAACGCTGGCAGGATGCTTCCTGGGTTGATTTTCAGCCTCTACAACACGGCGAGTACGTCGGCCCGGTTCGGCTCCCTGCGATGCTCGAGTATCGTGTGCGTGTCAATGATCTGTTGACCTTCACTTACATCGTCAACCGACGCAAAACCGACCATGAGTATCGATTGATGGTCGGGGATGAGATCAATATCAACTCGATCTCCGATGATACCCTTCGCCGAGAACGGATTCCGATTCAGCCCGACGGAACCATCGTTGTCCCGTACATCGGTCCCTTTCCCGCTGCGGATAAGACAGTCATTCAGCTACGTCAGGATCTCGAGCGAGCCCTCAAGCGTTACATTCGTTCGCCAGCCATCAATGTGGAGCCCATCAAGGTCAATACCGCGCTTGAAGACCTGCGACAAGCCGTCAATCCCCAAGTGGGTCTCGGTGGACAATCGCTCGACATCCTGGTCAACCCCGACGGTCAATTGCAGCTGCCTCGCATCGGGAGCGTCTTTGTCCTGGGCATGACCATGGAAGAGATCAAGCGAGAAGTCAATTTGCGCTACGAGGAGAAAATCGCAGGGATCGAAGTTGAGCCGAGGTTGGCTCGACCCGCGCCTTCCAACATCTTCGTATACGGCGAAGTCAACCGACCAGGACGATTCGAGTTGACCGCACCTACGTCGGTTACTGCGGGTCTCGCCTTAGCCGAAGGACTCCGCATTGGGGCAAACAACCGGCAGATCGTCATCTTCCGAAGAGCTGAAGATTGGCGTTTGGTATCGACGATCCTCGACGTGCGCGGTGGGCATTTGGGCAAACGCCCCAATCCCTCCGATGAGATCTGGCTCCGTGACGGCGACATCATCGTAGTGCCACCACGACCGATCAAACTCTTCAATAACGCAACACAACAAATCTTCACGGATGGTATCTATCGCATCATTCCGTTGCAGGGCATCAACATCGTGCGTTGAGCTCACTCGGATGCTTGAAGAGCCGATTGGCGGTTCGTCCACCACTTGTGGAGTTCAATAGCCGGAACCACTAAAAAAGCAACGCTAACAGAGAGGACCCACATCCACACGTCTACGGGTCCTGTCTTTAGAATGTTTTGTAGCATTGGCATATACATGGCCACCAAATGCAGCAACAACGCCCCTAGTGTTCCGAAGAAAAGAACCGGCGAACGCAAAGGGGACGAGTAGAACGCGGACTTCGATTCCGAGCGGCAATTGGCGACGTGGAAGTTCTCAAACAGGACCATCGCCAGCAACAA
>JALOQW010000268.1 GCA_025459275.1 Pirellula sp. | reverse complement strand
CAAGAAGAAAGAAGCCCTCGACGCCGCCAAGCAATTGATCATCGCGGCTCCGTCCAAAACCGAAAACTACGAGTTCTACGCTCAGACCTGTTTTCGGCTGGGCGAATTCGACGAAGGGATGCAAGCGTTGCGCAAAGCGATCCGCATTTCTCCGAATGAGCCTGCGCTGATGATGGCTCTTGGGACGGCACTGGCCGATCAGATGCGAATCGACGAAGCGATCGAGCTGTACTGGCGGGCCTACGAAAAGTCAGATGACCTAACCGACAAGACAGCCATGGTGACGAAGCTGGCTAATCTCTATCTGCAAGTCAATCAACTCGAGAAGCTCATCGAGCGGCTCGAACGGGAACGGCAAGACGAAGATAACCGTCGCAGTGCAACCATTTGCATCGCTCAAGCTTGGCAAACGGCAGGGGACGTCTCGGAGGCTCGCAAGGAGCTCGAAGGCCTTCTAGGAGAAAACACGAAAGACACGAATCTGCTGAGCCAACTTGCAAAGCTTTGCCAAGCCGACGCCGACATGGACAGCGCGATCAACTATCAGCGTCAACTGGTCCGACTGGCACCTGGAGACGAGACGGAATCGCCCTTGGCTTCGATGCTGATAAGCGTCGGGGAGATCGAGGAGGCCAAAGCGATCTATACGAAATTGATTGAGGCCGAAGAAGATCCTGTGCGGCAGCTTCGTTCACTCGATTCTCTTCTGAACTCAGGCAACTATGACACGGCACTACGTGTCATGGAGCCATTGCTGGACAAACAACGAGACGATTGGGAGTTGCTGTATCGCTACGGCGTGTGTTGGGCGAATCTAAAGAACTCGAGCGAGGCAAAAACGCGATTTGAGCGTATCTTGTCCCTGACCATCCCCCATGAAACTCTCGGTCGCGCCGCGCAGGCGAAACTGAAGCAATCGCAAGAGAAGGCGAGATCCGACAATCTGCGAGGCATCGCGACAGCCATGCCGGTCCGCGAATCTGCCCTTCAAATGACCCAGCAAGTCAATGCCGTACAAAACGCCGTCGGACTCCGCGCGGACGAATACAGCAGCAGCCCCACTCCTGCCGTATGGACGCCGCCATCTTATGGGCTTGCGAGGATGGCTGCCCTTGGATGGCTATTGAGAATGGAGCGAGAGGTTGGTGACGAGCAGAACGTTGCCGATTCCGATTCTGAATCGAGAGAAGCATCTGATACCTTTGCGGACTCCGTTCGAAAGAGAGGCGTAGCGGAAGGAGCAACGCAACGCGACCTGCTCGACTGGCTGTATCTCTCTCTCCTTAAAGGGGAATACCCAGACGTGCTAACGATCTCCAGGCAGTTGGCAAAATCAGGAGGGATCGAAGAGAAGCGATTCTTCTTGCAATCGCTTCGAACCCGCGAAGCTTCCGAATCTCAAGCACGTCGGTCTGGCAGCGATTCAAAGACCACCCAGAAGCCATTGGATGAATCGGACCTCGCATTCATGCAGTCATGCTTCGACGACGTGAGTGCCACGCAGAAGGATATGAATTTGGAGGCGATGTATGGACCCAATCTAGCCTACGATTCGAATGGCCAAGCGTACATTCTGGTTGGCTCCAGTTACCAAGCATTGCCGGGCGTCTTCCGAAACAATCTTGGCTTCCGAAGTCTCTTGATGTCGGAATACCGGGCTGCCGGAAAACTGGATCGCGTCAACGAATTGATTCAAAAGCAAATCGATGCGGCCAAGACATCGTCGGAATGGATTGCGGTGCTCTCAGTCCTACGCGATGAGAAACGATTCAGCGAGATGCCGGATGCTCTCGAGAAATGGAAGGCAGCGGCCGCGAAAGAGATTGCTGAAAAGCCGGTGGTCTCCGTGAACTCGCGTGTGAGAAACCAACAAAATCAATCGATGCCTTTGGTTTCGGCCTTGAACGTGCTGCAGCAGTGGATCGGTCAACTCGGGAGCGAAGAAGAGAATGATCGGATCCTGCAATTGCTCGACGATGTTCTTCCGATAGCCGTCGCAGAAGGAAAATACCGTGTGAAAGCGGCAGCGGTTACCAAGACGGTTCCGATGGCCGCAGTCAATACCACTCAAAGCAGCTCCGCTTTTGGCCTTCGCACCTATTACGGCCAACAAACGAATGAAGTCAATCTGACGTTTCCGCCGATGTCTACGGAAATCGATGGCGCGGCCATTACGATCTTGCGCCAATTCTTTGACGTGCTCAACAAGAACGGAGTCAGTCAAGACATGGTCAATCGACTTCAGCAACGCTCCATCCAAGCGACCGACGATTCTCTTTACTGGAATTGGTACTTGGCTTCGGTGTTGTGGTGGTCGGACGATCAAGATGCAGCCATGGAGATCGTCAACAAGGTGATGGCCGAAAGTGCCAATGAACCACGCACCCAGTTACGCTGGGCTGCCCTGATGGAGTCTCGCGAGGAGTTCGAAGAGGCCCTCGCCATCATCGAGCGAGTGTCACCACGCGATCAAAATCAACTAGTCCGCCGCGAAACGACAGCCCTTCGACTGGCGGAGCGGATCGGTGACACCGACCGGGCTAGGCAAGCAGCGGAGCGATTGTTTGGCTTGCGGCTGACGAGTGATGCCCAACTGCAATTGCTTCCGCAACTGAGGCGACTCGGGCTGGATGCACAGGCTGATGCTCTCCTCGCGCGCATGGAGAGAACCGCAGCGAGGCAACCATCGACCTTGTCAAGCATGATGAACTTGTATCAGTCGCAAGGGAAAACGGAAAAAGCGAATCAGGCGGCTCTTGCAATCTTGCGGCAGACAACCTCTCCCTATGCGGCATCGCAAAGTAACAATCGCCAGAGTCCTCGCTATCAGACAGCCAACAACAGATCCTCTGAACGAAGCGCGGCTCTGGTTCAGCTATCGACCTCGGGTGTCCTCGCCAAGATGACCGAGGCATTGAAGGAAAAGCTCGCCAAGTCCCCCGACTCGGTTTACACCTTGGAGCAACTCATTGAGTACTCCAAGGCACTCAACCAAAACGACCAAGCGGATGAGTACCTCGCCCAGGCAATCGCACTGCGCCCCGGTTCCCATATCCTGCGATGGAATCTCGCTACCAATCTCATGGGACGCGGCAAGCACAGCGAAGCATGCGATCAGTATCTCATCCTGCTCGACTCGCAACCAAACTGGATATCCGAGCAATTCTACGAAATCTCTCGTTCCTTCTCTCAGGCAAAACGACAAAAGGAGTTTATCGCCAAAGTCCAAACGATCGACTTGAAACGGTTTCGTAGCCCCTGGCAGTTGATCAATCTGATTGAAAACACGATTTCGCAGGAACCTGATAGCCTCGAGAGCTTCCTGCCATTGATCGAGCGCGTGTTCGATGCCGATTCTTCGAACCGTTCCTATTTTATCAGCAACCTATTGAATCGACGTGGGTTGGAGAAAAATGAACGGGTTTATCAACTCATCAAGCGAAGTGTGATTCCGGATTCGAAAGCCATGGCGTTTGCAGCCCCCTGGGCGGGGCTCGACAACATGATCAGTTACAATCCGGAAGAAGGCCGCGTTACTGTGGTCTTCTCCAACCTCCTGGATTGGTTGAAGTCCGATTCGTCGCGGTCCGCAGATCTCAAGAAAACGATCGACGAGGGAATCCAACAACAGCCCAAGTGGCTGGCGGGCCCAGCGATGTTGGCATTGATCGATATGACAGGAGCGGATGCAGAGGAGGGACGCAAGCGGCTGGAAGCGATGTTGCAGGATGAAGAGTTATGGAACGACATGCCGAGTACAACCTGCTGGTACCTGGGCCAACAACTGGTTGCGTTCCCACAGTCCGAAGAGCTCGCGATCAAGCTTTTCAAGAATGCAGAGATGAAGCTGAGTTCGGGCCAATTGCAGTCCTCTCCAATTTCTGCGCTCGTGAAGTTTGCGAAGAAACGCCCCGAGCTCAGGCCCTACATCAAAGAACGGATCGATCAACGTTTGCAAGAACAAAAGAACGGATCCGCTCCTTTGTATGACCCGGAGTACGCGGCATACCAACGGATTCAACAGTCGATGTCGACGAGTGATCTGTTCAATGCGATCGAGTATCCGATTGATGCGTATTTGGCGGTCAAGCCGATTGAAAGAGATCCGAATCTCGAGTCAGCGAGCCGCTATTACGGCAATGTCGACAGCCTCAAATCGAATCTGCAGTTGAAGATTACAACAGCTCAGAATTCGATAACCGACCAATCGTTGATGGACTCCTTGGAGCGTTTGCTACCGGAGAAGCAACGCATTGACTTGATGATGACCTATCCCTCGCTGAAAGGACCGGCGGGTCAAATCGTGACGTCCGGCTTGCTGGATATTCTTCGGTACGCCAGCAAGCAGCCAGAAACCAAACAGGTCATCATGGATCGACTGACCAAACTGGTCGAACAGCAACCGAGTGACCTTTCTGCAGGTTTAGTTCGAGCCCTTTGGATGATGGAGCAAGATTGCGAAGGAGAACTGCTGGTTCCCGAACTTACTCGCTTGCTGGAGTTGGCGAAACTCGAGCCGATCGCTGAAGGACGTCGCCCCAACAACCGACAACGACTCGAAGCCAAGTCCATTTGCGATCTATGGCTCGTTGCCCGGGAAATCCTCAGTGGCGAAAGCTCGAACGACGCCAAACCCGCACTGGAAGGCCCCGGCAACTCATCCACGGAATCTGCGGCGATCAATGATCCGCCGGTGAAAGCGAGGCCGTTTGCATCGCACTCTGAATGCGTTCGCTTGGCAAACCAATTGGCCGACTTGGCTGTGGAAGCCAGTCTTCGACAATCGACTCTGGATGATCAAGTCGCTGTCCTCATGGAAATCGCGGATCTCCGCACACGAGAAAAAGATTGGGAGCTTGCCGAGGGGAGTTGGGAGCGCTTGCTTTCCATAGCGACCAAATCGAGTACGAAGCGGTCTGACAACACGACAACCGAGAGCTCGAGCACATCGTCCAAGCCGACGCTGGATCCGCCACTGACGATATCTCAGTTCCGTTTGGCGATGAAGGTTTGCTCCAGCGCGCTGGCCCATGGTCGCTCGAACACTGCAACCAAGGCCTTGGCCATGTCCCTCCGAGGAGGAATGCCGGTTCCGGACTCAGAGGCTGCTCCACCTGTTCCGTCGAGTCGAGCGATCATCATGAGCAGGGCTAACAACGCGCCTGTCAAGGACCCGATCGAATCGGAAGTTCAAGATCTCCTGACAGCGACATTTGCCTCCTGGGGGGACTCGTCGAACACTCCTGCCGAGTTGTTCGATGCCTTGCGTCTGATCGTCCTGCCTCCAAATCGACCTGACCAAATACGTTTGTATGTCAACGTGTCTGCAGTCGAAGATGGCCGCGAAGAGTCCATTGCAAGCTCGTTGGTTCGCGCTGCGGCCAAAGCCGGAAAGCTCGATGAACTAAAGAGCGAGGTAGAAGGACGAGCAGTCAAAGCAAATAGTCTTCCATCACAGAAATCGTTGTTGGCATTGATCGCCATGGAGTCGGGTGACTTACCGAAATCCAAAGAGCTCATGAATGAGCTCGCGCAACAGATCGAGAAACAATCGAGCGAAGCAACCATCCCTATTGCGGCACTCGCGGCTGTACGAGCTTTTTCTTACCCCGAACTTCAACCTTCTGCTGCGTCGATCCTAAACCCTCTTATGAGGAGCCTCCTCACGAAGAGGAACAATTCGAATGAAGACCTCTATTCTTTGGAGGCTCGGAATCAATCGCTGTTGCCCGACTTCGCTTTGCAGCTAAGTCGCTACTTCATCGCCCAAGGGGAGGAATCGAGGGCACGAGAATACTTCGAAACGGCGCTTCAAGCACGATCGCAAATGTATGCACGCTACTCGGGCAGTGATTACGTCCGGGTCCTGCAGCGTACAGACTTGGGCAACCTCGCGAAAAATGCAGTTCGAATTGGCATGGACGCGTACACATGGGAGCTTCTAGGGCGGTTTGCGGATATACCCGATTCACGTGCATATGCCGCCTCCGGAAACGCAACCAATCTGCCGCTCGAGTACTTGATTCGCTTAAATCGAAATCGGACGGCTGAAGAACGGTATCAGGCTTGGTTCGAGTGGACCATGCCCAACTCCCAACGTTCCTCGGTGCGAGTTGTCTACGCAGAGGTTCGAGCCCAAGACGTGCCGACATACGTTGTCCAAAGCACCGAGCGTGGACGCGTCCTCGGAAAACATTCTCTCTCATCGGGAATGGTCTCGAATCTTTCGGAACTGGTCATCGCTGCTTCCGAATGCAACCAGCTTGAATCTCTCAAGCAACAGGTCGAAGCGTTCGACAGCTATGCCGCCTCTGCGGCACCGTTATTCCTCGACCTGATCCACATCTGCCAGAAGAACGATGCAGAGGTTCAGAAACGGGTCTCGGATCGGTTAGACCGGCACTATGC
>JALOQW010000267.1 GCA_025459275.1 Pirellula sp. | reverse complement strand
TCCCCCCAGGGCGACGTGTTCTTGGGTGTTTCCGTCACAACGCAGGGTGGTATGGCGCCCGGTCAACACGAATTCAAATTGCTGACTCCCCGGTTTGCCGAAGATCGCCAAGCTTTGTCCCACTCCAAATCCGCCCATGTCATCCTTCAATTGACGGTCGAAACGATCGTGCCAATCGGGATGGATAATCCCCTGAAAGATCTCTCGAACGAGAACTTGCTGGTCCTTGGTGTAAAAATCGCTAAGGATCGTTGGTTTGGTGATCTTCCAGTTATTGGCGACTCGCGTTCGCAGTAGCCCCTCGTCTCGTGTTGTATGCTCCCAATCAAAGCAGACCATTTCTTTCTGCTTTGGTGACAAGGATTCATACAGCACTTTGACAAGTGTCTCGGGAGATTTCTTCGGTTCGTTTCCCCACAACAGTGATGGCGACGAAACCGACCCTGCGACGGCGGCGGCAGCAGAAGTCGCTTGGATGAATTGCCGACGATCCCAACGGGACCGATCGCGGGAAGAGTCATTCGTGGATTTCGAATGCATGGTCAGACTCCTGAAAGTCAGAGGGGGAGGGTAATTGGGCAGGACCCTTATCATACCCCGTTTTGACGCTCGGGACATGAAGATTTTGCAGGTTGAGTTTTGCAAGTCAACTTTACGTTCACCATTGATTCACCCCCTTGAAGGAATCGGATACACTCAACAGGGATGAGCCCACGAGTTGCCATAGATTTGACCGCGACGGTCACGACCCCGGAAAACATTCAATTCGAGTATCGAATCGCAGGCCCGTTTCGAAGGATGCCTGCCTTTGTTCTCGATCTGGTCGTTCGTGCAGCGATCTTGGTAGGTGTGAGCATCGCCCTTACGTGTTCCGGGATTTTCAATGCGTTGGCATTACCCGGCTCGCTCATCCCAGTCATCCTGCTCATCACCGTTTTCCTTCTCGATTGGTTCTACGGTCTGTTCTTCGAAACGTACTGGAATGGCAAAACGCCTGGTAAATGGTTTACCAAGATTCAAGTCATTTCGGCAGACGGTCGCCCCATCAGCGCCTATCAAGCAACGATTCGCAATTTTTTGCGAAGTGCTGACATCGCTCCCTTCTTGTCATTCGAGGTATTTGGACCGGACCTGCCCCCGATGTACGGTGTCCCAACCGGGCTGGTGGCATTTCTGTGCATGCTCTTCACAAAACGATTCCAGCGGCTGGGTGATCTCGCGGCCGGCACCATGGTTGTCGTCGACGAGCGTTCGTGGGTCCCACCGAATGTAAAGTTCGAGGATCCTCGCGTCGAAGCTTTGGCCCAGTACATCCCCGCGTCCTTCCGAATGAGCCGATCGATGGGTCGAGCCATCGCGCTTTATGCAGAGCGTAGGAATCGGATGCCGATGGCGCGTCGGCTCGAATTAGCATCGATCCTCGCCAAGCCCCTGATGCAACGATTCGGGTTTCGGGAGGATACAAGCTCGGACCTTCTCCTTTGTGCGCTCTATTACCGCGAATTCGTGATTAAACAAATCGGTGCGCCGGGGGAATCGAA
Source organism: Pirellula sp. (assembly GCA_025459275.1). Lineage (GTDB taxonomy): Bacteria > Planctomycetota > Planctomycetia > Pirellulales > Pirellulaceae > JBKCUI01. The sequence goes on along the minus strand of JALOQW010000267.1, from coordinate 4,883 downwards.
CGTGAAGCATACTCAACCGCCCGTTCCGATCCCAACGGCATCCACGACCCTTGGTCAGGCCACACAAGCGCCGCCAGTTTTGAGCGTTGTTGCTGAGGAAATGTCAACGTCTCCAACCGATCGAGGAGCAAACCGATGAGAGTGGGAGAGTTGCTGGAGCGACGCCGCCAGGGATGGCAGGAATTGGACAAGATGTGCGAGTCGTATTCGAGTCCATCATTGAACAGGAGCGTTTCTGCCTCAGATGCGGCTCGGTTTGCTGCGCTGTATCGAGCAGCGTGTACCGACTTGGCAATGGCCGAGCAGTTCAAACTGCCACCCACAACGGTCGACTATCTTCATCGTTTGGTGGGACGAGCGCACAGCCAACTTTATCGATCCCATCGTTTTCCCACGCATGTCTGGTGGCAATACATGACGGTAACTGCCCCTCGGGCGATCTTCAACGACCCGTGTGTCAAGGTAGCGTTCATCGTCTTCTTCGGGCTCTTCACTTTGTCGGCCTTGATGGCTTGGGCAGAGGGCACTTTTCCTGGCTTCGCTGAATCGGTGATGGGCAAGGAGCAGATGGAACAGCTGGAAGGGAACTTTGGCCGGCCACTTCGCGGCAATTTTGACCAGTACATCATGATGTCGGCGTTCTATATCAAACACAACACCAGTATTGGTTTAGAGTGTTTCGCGCTGGGACCGTTGGTTTTGCCTGGTTTGGTCAAATTGGCGTACAACGGAGTCGTCTTGGGAGCTTCGTTCGGTTACATGGCGCGGCCGGACATTGATGCCGGAGATACTTTTTTTGAGTTTGTGACGGCGCATGGAGTGTTTGAATTGACGGCAATCGCTTTGTCTGCGGCAGCGGGATTGCGTTTGGGGGTCGGTTGGCTGATGACCGGTGGGATGAGTCGAACGGATTCGTTCCTTCGAAGTGCGCGCCGATCGCTACCAATCATTATGGTAGCGGTAATGCTCTTTTTTCTCGCGGCTTTCACGGAAGGATTTGTCTCCCCGAGTCCCTTGCCTTATGCAGCCAAGGCGCTTTACGCGATCGGAAGCGCTTCGTTATTGATGTTCTACTTTGTCATTCTCGGGTATCCAAGCGAATCAACCCGATTCGGCGATGAGGTGGAGGAATAACATGCAACTAGATCGAACTGCGATCGTCATCGCACAGCGTTCAGCTGACGAGTTGCTGGACTTGAGTCTGATCGTCGTCCGAAACTATTGGGTCAAATTGGTTCCAATCGCGTTGTTGGGTGCGTTGCCTTTCGCGTTGCTCAACTTCATTTTGCTCCGCCCGATCACCGATTACGAGCAAATGGTCATGGCGTCGCGAGATTACACGACAACCGAGGGGTTCCATCTTCGCTATCTCTGGACCATGGTATGCATGGTATTCCTTCAAGCTCCGATGGCCATGGCTGGAGTGACGTATTTTCTAGGTCAGGCGGTATTCATCGAAGAGCCGAGCTTAAAACAGGTTGGTGGCGTATTGGCAAGGCGATGGTTCCCAATGATGTTGGTGTTGGGGATTGTGCGAGGAGCGTTGGTTTCGATTGGTTTCGCTCTGTGGCTGTACATGAATCCGATACTCTACCCAGAGTGGCAGATCGTCTTGTACAGTCTTCTCGGTGTTGTGATCTTCTTTCTGATCCGGAGTTTTCGACCATTTGCACCGGAGGTTCTCCTTCTCGAGAGGTGTCCTCTTCGAGTTTCATCCAAGCCTACAGCGACTGAACAATCGTTCGCCAAACGATCATCGTGGCTTCACGCCAGTTCAGGCGACCTGTTCAGCGTTCAAATGGGGGTCTCCTTTATCTCTGTCATCTTCATCCTTGCGATGTGCGCCGGAAGTCTGTTCATGATCGGTGTCCTGATCGGCGTGTGGCAGTGGGGATGGTGGATGGACTTGATCTTTTTCCCTCTCGTGCTCTGGATGATGGCGTTCTGGGAGGCAGTGATCCGATTCCTTTTGTACCTGAATACACGCATCCGACTCGAGGGTTGGGAGGTCTATCTTCGACTGAATGCGGAGCTTCAACGACTTCTCGAGGTGAATCCATGAGGATCACGGCGATGGCTATTCGGATGTTGCTCGCGTTGTTCATCTTCCTCGTGACGTTGGGTTCAAGCTTGGAAGGGGACGATTCAACGACCGGACGTGAGGCGGTCCGACGGGGGACCAATCCCGTTTGGGTGGATCGATCGAGCCATGAAGTGAAGATCCCATCCCAACAGTTACAGCGAAGCGACGTCTCCGATCGACATGACTCCATTCGAAGCAATGCGGGCCGTTCGATCTGGGATCGGTGGTTTGGCTCGAGCTGGCAAAGCGGCAATTCTAACGGGGCGGTTACTGATTTCCTGACGTGGGTGTTCAATGCATGGCGAATTCTGGTATTCCTCATGTTGGCCGTTCTGATCGGGCTAGGCCTGTTCGTGCTCTTGCGAATGAAAGTCTTCCAGAACATGTTTCAACCTCGCAAAAGGGGGGCCTTGGAAGAGGACGTGGAGCAGCAGAGATCACGCATATCGGACTTGCCTTTTGACATAGAGCAACCTGTTCTCGGATTGAGGGCCCAGGCTGAGAAGTTTAGAGCCGAAGGGGATTACTCGAAGGCACTGATTTATCTCTTCAGTTATCTCTTGGTGGAGTTGGATCAGGCACACTGTATACGGCTCGAGCGAGGCAAAACCAATGGGCAATATCTTCGGGAGTTGCGATCCTGGCCCGATCTGAACGGCTCCATGCAACCGATCGTTCAGTTGTTTGAATTTGTATACTTTGGTCGAAATCCGCTCGATCGAAATTCGTTGGATGCTGTTTGGTCCAGGCTTTCCGGATTGGATCGTGCGATCGCTGAAGCTCGCTCATCCAAAGTCCATGAGGAACCAGGGGCACTGCTGCCGATGTTGTCGAGATCAGGAGCTTGAGCATGCGATTGATCCAATCTCGGCTATGTAGAAGATGCATATTGGCTTTAGTGCTCCTGATGTTCCAAGGCTGTTCGAGCCAAGTGACCGGAATCTATGGGGAATCTGAAGGTTACGCCGCCAAATGCAGCCCGGGTGGACTCAGCATCTTCCGGACGATGGTCGAGGATCGAGGACTCACAACCTACACGGTGCGCTCGTTGTCGCCCACCAATATGAGTCGGTTGAAGACGCTGGTTTGGTGTCCTGATGCATTTCCGAATCACAACATCGAAACGTGGAACTGGATCGATCAATGGCTTGCTCAGGGGGAACGAACCCTTGTTTACATCGGCCGAGATTTTTCACCCCACGAAGCCTATTGGAGAGCCATTGCGGCACCTCCTGGGGCGTCTGCACCGGGTTCGTCCCAGCAGGGGAGGGGTATCTTATCAAGATCACAATGGGTAGTCGCTTCGGAAGAAGCAGCCATGGCTCAAGCTGACTTAGACGAGAAACGGCGCGCCGCCCGTCCAGTCCTCGTGATGCCCTGGTGTCGGTGGGAACTTCGAGGAGGAGCGTTTCAGCGAGTCCAACAATTGGAGGGGCCTTGGAGTGAGGATATCTCCGACGACGCGTGCGAAATCGCCACGAGATCCAAGCTTGTCCCACTGCGTTCCAAAGAGCTGAATGAGTTTCGAAAGCAACTGGATTCGCTGATGGAGCAATCAACATCCACGTCACCCGCGGTTGTTCCTTCGAACCGTCCAACCATTCCCTTTGAAACCCAGTGGTCGGCACTCGACAATCAGCAACGCGAGGTTGCTAGTGGAATCCAGCCGGACCGATTGCCGACCTGGACGACGCTCCTCTCCGACTCCAATAAGACGCCCCTCATTGCAAGCATTCACCATAACACCAATAGTAGTAGTCAGGTTCTTCTGATCCATAACAGCTCTTTGTTCTGTAACTACTCGATGTTGAGAGAACCACATCGCCACTTGGCTTCCAAAGTCATTGACGAGTTTGTGTTCGATGGTGTCGGTTTTCTTTCTGGGGAGCAAGACCCAAAGATTCGGGAGGACGCTCGCGAAGACCAGCAGCGTGGGTTCGAGATGTTGACGACCTGGCCGTTAAACGTCGTAACGATTCACGCAGCATTTTTGGGAATTGTTGCAATTATCGCAGCGTTTCCGATTTTTGGACGTCCCAAGAAATTGCCGCGAACGAGCACTGCAGATTTTGGATTGCATGTGGAAGCCGTTGGGCAGTTGATGCAAACCTCTGGTGATACGGATTATGCCAAGAAGCAGATCGCGGATTACTTTCGAATGGTGCGCGGAGATACGACATCACCCTGGGCCAGTACCGTGGCTTCGGAGTCTCAGGTCAACTCGCCGTTCGCTCCTCCGAAGCCCTAACGCGATCGCGCGCTATGCTTTATTCTTCTCTTCAGTATCTTCGCGTGCTTCTTCGAGTCGGACGGTAAACTCGCTTCCCTCCCCGAGGCGGCTGCGGACCCGAATGGAGCCTCCTATCGCTTGCACCATGTACTTGACAATCGATAGTCCCAGTCCAGTTCCGCCGGCATCGGCGCTTCGAGCTTTATCAACCCGATAGAATCGTTCAAAGATACGATCCAGATCCGATTCCGGGATCCCAATTCCGTTGTCGATCACGGAGACATCGATGCAATCCCCAACGCGGCCTGCGCGAACTTCGACAAGTCCCCCGGACCTTGAATAACGTATGGCGTTGGTCAAAAGATTGCTGAGGATGGTTCGCATCGCCTCGTACTCCGCCATGACTCGCAATCTTTCGTCGGTCGCTTGATTGATGAGTTGAACCTGTTTCGAATTGGCAATGGGCAAATGTTCTTCGATGCTGGTGCGCACGATTTCGGATACAGACATGCTGGTCAAGCTGATCCGTTCAGGGAGCGATTGAATCTTGGTTAACTGCAGCAAGTCCCG
>JALOQW010000266.1 GCA_025459275.1 Pirellula sp. | reverse complement strand
TCCGGCATTCGAACGACGTTGGAAGCGATGACGCGGTCTTCGACTACTCACGGTAAATGGCGATTCAAGCCTGCTCACTTCGTATCGCGGCACCGGACGCCTCGCGCCGTTCCGCTCAAAATGCCCTACCGGACGGCTCGCGCCGTACCGCTCACATGACTAAGCCCTTTTTTCTCGTCGCATGGGTCACGACACGCCTCCGACAGCGTAATCTATGAGGGAGAGAAACCTTCCTTCCATCCCCTCCCGCCTCCCTTCATCATGCGATTTTTCTCCTTCCTCGCCATTGCAACTGCGTTGTTTGGGTCACTGTCATTCCGGCCCCTACCGAGCCATGCACAAGACGCCGCCGCTCCAACCCCCGCGTTTCGCGCTGGTGCCGCCGCAGTCAACATCGAGCCAACCAGTCCGGAGTCCATCATCGCGGGTGGCTTCCTTGAAGGTCGCGCAAGCACGATGCAAGATTCCCTTTGGGTTCGAGCCATCGTTCTCGATGACTCGACAACCCAGTTGGCTCTCGTGGTCGTCGATACTTGCATGATGCAACAGACCCTCATCGATCAAGCGAAACGGTCCGCCAGTGAGAAGTGCGGAATCCCCATCGATCATATGCTCGTGTCGGCAACTCACACGCATTCCGCTCCTGCCGCCATGGGATGCTTGGGGACGAGGCAAGATGCCGCGTATGCTGCCATGCTCCCGGACAAGATCGCACAGGCCATTATCGAGGCACACAGTCGATTGCAGCCTGCGGTAATCGGATGGGGATCGGTCGATGACTGGGAGCATACCCACAACCGCCGCTGGATTCGGCACCTCGATCGCAAGGTGGTCGATCCGTTCGGTGATGCGACCGGCCTTGCCAACATGCATCCCGGTTACCTTAGCCCCGATATCATCGGACCGTCCGGACCAGTGGATCCCACGTTGTCTGTGATATCGATCCGCACACTTGAAGGAACGCCTTTAGCAGTCTACGCGAATTACTCACAGCACTACTTTGGTACCGGTGCCATCTCCGCCGATTACTATGGTCTGTTCTGCAAGTACATCGCCGATTCGTTAGGACAATCGGGAGAGGGCAATGGTCCGTTTGTGTGCGCAATTTCGCAAGGGACCAGTGGCGACCTGATGTGGATGGATTACGGTAGCCCCGCTGAAAACATCTCCATGGCACAGTATGCAGAAGCCGTCGCCAAGTACGCGGAGAAGGCATTGGACGGCATCCAGTATCGACCGCATGCTCCCCTTGGCTGCGTGGAGAAGACATTGCGGCTGCGCTATCGTGTCCCCAGCGACGCGCGTCGACAATGGGCCGAACCTATCGCCGCGCAAATCGAAGGGGACCTGCCCAAATCGATCCCAGAGGTCTATGCTCGCGAAGCACTCATCCTTCAGGAGCGACAATCGACCGAACTGAAACTGCAATCGATCCGGATCGGCGATCTGACGATCGCTGCTCTCCCCAATGAAGTCTACGCATTGACGGGTCTGAAGCTGCGAGGTCGATCTCCCGGGACGCATCACTTCAACGTCGAACTCGCCAATGGTGCCGAAGGTTACATCCCTCCCCCGGAACAACATACTCTTGGAGGATACACAACATGGCCTGCGCGGACCGCTGGCTTGGAAGTGGCCGCGGAGTCGAAGATCGTCGATGCACTCGTCGAAGGACTGGAGCAAGTCACCGGTCTTCCTCGACGAACCATGCAGGACGTGCACGGCGATTACGCCCGACATGTCCTGGCCCAAAAGCCCGTGGGGTATTGGCGGCTTAATGACGAAGATGGTACGGTGGCTCGCAATGCAGTGCCAGGTGGAGCCGATGGCAATTACTTGGGTAGCTACGCCCTGTTTCTTCCTGGCGTCGGGAGTGGCACAGGCATCGGAGATGGAGAAGCACTGCGGACCACTCCGTTCTCAGGACCAACCCAAATCAATCGCGCGGTTCATTTCGCCGACGGTTTGTTCTTTGCAAGTACCGACACGATTCAAGATCGATACACCTTGTCCTATTGGTTCTGGTTGGGCGAGCGCAGTGGCGCAAGCCATCGAAGCGGCATCCTGAGTGTCAGTCCTCGCGGTGAAAAACTGATCGCGGAACAGTTTTCCGACCACACCGTGACTCTCCATTTGGAACTGCCCGTTCCTTTGGGGACTTCGCCGAGAACCGTTGCCAGCCAATCTCGATGGCGAGCCGACGACTGGAATCACGTGTCCATGACTAGGGATGGAGAACGAATTCGAGTCCACGTCAATGGTCTTCGTGTCGAGGATCTGCAAGTCAATGACGCACCCAGCCTCGAATCGACATTTCAATGCGCCGTCCAACTGCAGGGGAAGCTCGATGAGATCGCTTTGTTCGATCGAGCCTTGGAGGACAGCGAAATCGAACCCCTTTGGCAACTTGCCGATGTACGCACGAGTGCTGTGGCAGACGCTCCTGTGTCCGGGGGGGCCACAACTCAAGTTCTGCGTCCCCTTTCTCCTAACGAATCGCGACAAGCGATCCATGTGCCACCGGGCTTTCGAGTCGAGCTTGCTGCTTCGGAACCGCAAGTCCTCGATCCCGTCGCTTTCGATTGGGATCTGCGAGGTCGGCTTTGGCTGGTCGAGATGGCAGACTATCCCCTCGGGATGGATGGTCAAGGAAAACCGGGAGGGCGTATCCGCGTCTTGCAAGACATCGATCGAGACGGCCATTATGAGCAAAGCACCCTGTTCGCCGAGGGGCTCAGTTTTCCTACGGGGATCTTGTGCTATCGCGATGGCGTTCTCGTTACCGCCGCTCCCAAACTCTGGTTTCTGCGCGATACCGACGGCGATTTGCAACTTGATACGTCCGAGGTCTTGTTGGACGGCTTCAACGAAGGGAACCAGCAGTTACGTTTGAATCATCCTCGCTTCGGAATCGACGGTTGGGTTTATTGTGCCAATGGTGGTCATCATCCTGGACATGGTGTCGGGATCGAGATTCGGTCCCATCGGAACGGGAAATCGTACGCGCTTGGCAGCCGCGACTTCCGCTTCGATCCCGAGACAGGCGAGCTGATCCTGGAATCGGGCCCGTCGCAGTTTGGCCGCAACACCGACGGCTGGGGGAATTGGTTCGGAACCCAGAATGCAAGTCCATTATGGCACTACGTTCTTCCTGATCGTTACTTGGCTCGCAATCCGCACGTCCCCGTGATGACTTCGGTGCAGCATGTTGTTCCGACCGGCAGTCCTCCTGTATATCCCGCGAGTCCTCTCGAGAAGCGGTATCACAGTTTCGAACAGTCCGGGCATTTCACGTCGGCTTGTAGCGGGATGATCTACAACGATGATTGGTTATTTGGTCCCACGACTAGCCGTCAGGCGTTTACTTGTGAACCATTTCACAATCTCGTTCAGCACAACGTGATCTGGGATGCAGGGGTCAGTTTCACTTCCACCAGACCGGTTGGGGAAGGCCGACTCGATTTCTTTGCCAGTGAAGATCGATGGTGTCGACCGGTGATGGTACGTACCGGACCCGATGGTGCCCTATGGGTAGCCGATATGGTCCGTTACATGATCGAACATCCGGATTGGTTGCCTGCCGAAGGGAAGGACGAGTTGCGGCCTCACTATCGGCTCGGGGAAGACTGCGGTCGAATCTGGCGTGTTGTGCCATCGCGTGGGGCTCGGGCCTGGCCAGAGTGGAATGCATACAGCAGTGACCCGAACGATTTGGAAGCCATGGTCTTGGCCTTCGATAGCCCGAATGATTGGCAGCGTTCTGCGGTTCATCAATGGATACTATGGAAACGACCCGCGTTGGCCGTCCCTCTGCTCGAGCGCATGCTTCGTTCGAGCGCAATCGGGCAGGTGCGATTGCAGGCCGCTCATGTGTTGCATGGGTTGGAGGCGTTGGACACGGATCTTTTGAAAACGCTCTTCAAGGATCCCGACCCTCGAGTTCGCGCGGGTGCGTTGATCCTAGCCGAAAAGCGGACGGAACCAGAGATCATTGCAGCGGCGATGGAGTTGTCCAAGGACCAGAACATGAAGGTCCTTTTGCAACTGGCCTTGTCATGCGGTGAGTGGACCGGTGGTGGGATCGGAGCGACCTTGGCATCGATTGCACAGCAGAACCCGCAGGACCCGATGCTCAGAGCGGCCGCCATGAGTTCTGCTCTGCGGCATGCTGAGTCATTTGGTGCAGCGATTTTGGCGGGCGATCGAGCCGCGTGGATGGGGTATCGTGAGCCGATCCTTCGCCAGTCGGTGGCCATTGGGGACTTCACCATGATCGCTTCGTTGATCGAGCATGAACGACAGTCAGCGGAGAAGACAGGGGATGTGAGTGGCCTGGATGCCTGTTTGCTGGATCTGCAGCGGATCGGTTTCGATGTGTTTGGTCGTTCGGATCAGGAAGGTCATTCGGCGCTCAATGATTCGTCCATGCGTTTGGCGGGCTGGTGCGATGAGATACTTGCGTCCTACCGAGCTCATTCAACGCTTGAGGACAAGGAGATCGCAGCCTTGGTGCCCCTGCTGCGATTGGCCAAGTATCGTGATGAGGCAGCCGTTGCCTTAGTCGAGCATTTGAATCCTCGAGTATCGAACGAAGTGCAAGCCAAGATCTTGCGAGCATTTTCGCAGAGCGGATCAGAGAGCGTGTTAGCCAAGATTGCCGAGGCGATGCCACAACTGACTCCCGGACTTGCCGTGGCTGCGATCGATGTATGGCTGTCGCGGGAGGCGTGGGTTGCAGACCTGCTTCAGCGATTGGAGCGTCAGGAGCTTGAGGTTCGTTGGTTGGATCCAGTCCAATCGGCACGGCTCAGCAATCATGCGGATCCCGATATGGCCCAGCGTTTTCAGAAGGTGATGCGGTCCGTGCAGTCAGGCGATCGAGAGCAGATTTTGGAGTCGTATATGGCGGCAACTCGCGAGGTGGGAGAGATTGAGAAGGGAAAGCTCGTATATCAGAGGGCATGTGCATCGTGTCATCGTCGCGGTTCCGATCCGGGGTGTGACGTTGGGCCGAATCTTGCGAGCGTGACGGCTCATGCGAAAGAGAAACTGCTTCGCAACATACTCGTTCCGAGCGCCGACATTCAGCCGGGCTATTATGCATTCACCTGTCGGCTCGACAGTGGCGAGGTTGTCTCTGGTGTATTGGCCAGCGAGACATCGGGTAGCATTGCGATCAAGCAAGCGAACGGCGAGACGCGTAGCATAGCGAGAGAAGAGATGGAGATGCTTCGCAACACGGGTCGCTCGCTCATGCCGGACGGACTGGAATCGACGATATCGATCACCGACATGCGTGATCTGCTCGAGTATCTCCGCCAATCCCTGTAAACCGATCGTTGATCACACTTCGTTGAACCGCAATACCGTTCAATGAACGTGGGATAGGCTTCCAGCCTGTCAAGATATACCGTCAAACCACTGATGCTTTCACTCCACACTGTGCAGCTCGCAGGCAGGATGCCTACGCCACGTGGTTCATGGAACGCTATTGCGTTTAAACCCAATACCGTTCAATGAACCGAACTGATGTAGTGGATCTTGCCAAAAGATCCTTGAGTACTGGGAAGTCTGGCAACTTCCACTACCTTCGTTGATCATTGACTTCGTCTAACCGGTATCCGTAGGCGCCCGCTCTTCCGCAGTACCACGTCAACATGAACTCATGGCCATCCAAGCTCCTTCATACCCGCAGTCGTCGTCGGCGTTGCGTATCGGCTTGAGGTCCGAAGGACCGACAGAACTTCAGCCCAGACCGACAGGTCCGGGGCATCTCCCTACAATCGATCCAGCGGGCTTTCGACACCGCTGGCCCCGAGTCGACTGACGTGGGTGTAGATCATGGTGGTGGAGACGTCGGAGTGTCCGAGGAGTTCTTGGATGGTCCGGATGTCTTTCCCGGATTCCAGCAGGTGCGTTGCAAAGCTATGGCGGAACGTATGGCAGGTGACCTTTTTGGGGATACCGGTTTTGATCAAGGCGGCTTTGACTGCGGCTTGGACGGAGTTTTCGTTCACGTGATGGCGACGCAATTGGGTACGATCCCCCTCAACCACATGGGCATCGGGGACACCCTCCATGGATTCTCGAGGATGCGAATCGTAGGACAGGTTCGACGCGGGAAACAAGTATTGCCACGCGAGTTCTCTTCCAGCGTTGGGCCATTTGACTGCGAGAGCGTAGGGCATCCAAACCCAACCAGCGCCGACTTCAAGGTCTTGTTGGTGTAGTTTGGACACCAATTCAATTTGATTTTGTAAACCTGGGATTAATCGTTGAGGCAAGGGAACGGCGCGATCTTTCTCCCCTTTTCCTTCTCGAACAAAGACCTGTTTGCGATCAAAGTCGATATCCTTGACACGTAATCGGCAAGCTTCCATGACTCGGAGGCCACTTCCGTACATGAGGCTGCACATGAGGCGTTTGGGACGAGGCTGAACTGCTTCGAGGATCTTTGCTACTTCCGAAACGGACAGGACGACGGTGAG
>JALOQW010000265.1 GCA_025459275.1 Pirellula sp. | reverse complement strand
GTCCATGTGCAGATCCCGATTTTTGGCTTTGTCTCTCGCTGTGCCGACCTTATGGAGCCGTTCCATAAGTTTCGCCATAGCGCGCAGGTCCTTTAAGCCTCCAAGATCCGAGGCTTTGATCTTCGGTTTATTGTTGGATGAACGCTCGTTCGACACAGTTGCTCGAAAAAGTGGCAGGGGGATAACTGTCCCTTTAGAGCGCAAATCTCGTGCCAATATGGAAGAATTTCCTTGCGCAAATCCCGTGCCGAACACTATTGGCTAGAAGCCTATCCCACTTTCGTTGAACGGTGTTGCGGTTAAACGATCATGCCGCTCAACGATCCGGGTTCAATGCATGAATCGTGTTGTGAATCACGCCAGAGCACTCCTCGCCCGATTCCGTATCGAAGGCGTATCGGATTTCCATGCCCCAGGTAGGTCCTAGACCATCGATGTCGATGCGGACTGAACGACCATCGGGAGACAAGGTTGCTGAGCGAATCTTGAGCGATCGCTCGTTGTAGTGATCCGATCCGTAACGGGCCGATCGTTTCAGATCCCAAGCTTTCACTTGAATGCGATCGGCTTGTACGGAAGCTGGATCTAAAGGCTGGGCAAACGTCAAGTGAAGCCCGTCGGTGCGAGCAGATAGTCCGATAGGCAGTGTGGTTGGTCGATCGGTCTTGTGGATGCGGTACAAGCCTCCAGGAGCTGTGGCACTGCCTGCCCATGAAAACATGCCGCAGGTATAAAGCTGATGATCTTGCGGATGGATGCGACCTCGCATGACCCCCGTTGGGAAATCAGGGATTGCAAGTGAAATCATGCCACCTTGGCGAAGCCCTTCTTGTCCTTCCACTTTCTCATGCAGGACCAAATAGATCTTGCCGTAACCATACGAGAAATTGAGGAGCGATCCATCCAACTCTTTCCATGAGGGATCGTTGACCCACATCAGCTCCGCCGGGGAACGATCGAACGCATTCGTGATCCAACACAGCGGCGGCTCCATCGCGCTGTCGGAGGAATCGGTCACATCATGGTACCCAAACATATTGCCATAGAACTTGGGTGCTGAGCCTGGAGTGTGAGTTACCCAGTTGATGCGGTTCTTGGGATTCCAGAACCCTTCTTGATCGGTCACGATGAACGAGCCGTCTGGATTCAAGCAGACACCGTTCGCCGCTCGGAAACCAGTGGCCAGAATCTCGGTCGATTCGCCGTCGGGTGAGACTCGCAGGAGCGTTCCATGTTGGGGCACGACCGCCTCGAGCGCGTGGCGACCGGACTTGGCATAGTAAAAATTCCCTTGGGCATCGACTTGCAATCCCATCGCAAACTCATGAAAGTGCTCGGTCACTTGGTGATCATTGTTGAAGCACTCGATGAAGTCTGCTTCGCCATCCGCGTTGCGATCTCGAAGAATTGCGATCTGATCGCGACAAGAAAGATAGACCGTGTCGTCGCGAATGACGATCCCTAGAGGCTGGTAGAGACCCGAAGCGATGCGTTGCCATTGGAGCGTACGTTGATCGCGATCTTCACTGACATGCCATACATCGCCATCCCAAGTGCAAACACCGAGACTGCCATCGCTGAAGAAGTCGATTCCCGTGAAACGCATCTGGGCCAGCCAAGGGTTGTTCTCGGGCCAGGCCAACGCTTGGATCTGGAACTCTGCTGCATCCGACGGTTTACCAATAGCCGTCTGCAATCGTTCGGGCCATCTTGGGGGTGTGCTTTGGAGGAGATCATTCAAATCGAGCGTTGCAGGAAACATGAACTCGGTGGTTTGCGCTGAGTCTGCGCACCACAGAACAAAACGCTGAGGCTTCGTTGAAGGAGGGACCAGCAAGCGCAATTGGCCGTCGGAGTATCGCCATTCCAATCCATCGACATCGCCGTCGACCCCAGCGCGCCATGTTCCAACCTTCACCGAACTCGATGACAGCACCTTGCCGTCGGACAATACATCAGGAACCTCATCTTCGTCGTGAAGGTCAGCGACGCGCAGTTCCATGGCATGATCATGAGCCTCGATGTTCAGGATGCGCCCAAAGATCGGGGCTCCCTGATTGCTGACAAGCTGCGTCGGTGACTCTAGGATGTCGGTCGAGCCGATGCGATACTCAATAATGGTTTGGGATCCAACCGTATGCAATCCACGGAATTGCCCCCAGGCTTTGGGTAGCGGGCCGTAGCGACGGCCATCCCGTCCCCAGGTTCGTTCTTCGTCTTCAAAAGAGCCGTGCACTGGACTGGCCCATCCCGGTCCTGAAGCATTGGCGAAGACCGTATTGCCGACGATTCGAGGATGGATGCCATGTTCACCATTGAACTGAATGTCGCGCCAGTCGATGAATCGCTCGTGAGATGAGTTCTTGTTGGATGCGTCATCGGCATGGCTCCAGCCAGCAGCCCACCTCAAAGTGTCCGTGTCGAATAACATCCACTGATTGCCTCGAGCCACCCCCCCTGGCCCTGGATCGACGCGAATGGCAATGCCTTTGTAAGCGATGTTCAATCGTGGGCCGGGAACTTCGTAACAGTGGGCCAACGCATTGCCATAATCCATCGCGCTCCAAACTTCGATCGACGAAGGTTCCGGGCCTCGACTGTTGCCGACCGGCAACGAGGCCAAGTACGACGCGTCGATCTCGCGCTGCGCGACGTTCGGATTGTTCTTCATGTACATGGTTTGGATGTACTGAATCACGTCGTATTTCTGGGACGGGACCATCCACGTTTGAGCCGGCATGAACCCGAAACCATGCGTCAGAGTCCGATACATCGAATACGGGTCGCTGCCGTTCTTGAACTTTCCCTCGGCAAATCGTAACGCCGTGGGTAATGATCCGAGCTGATCATGCGTCCCGTGGCAGTTAGCGCAGACACGTTGGTAAATGGATCGCCCTCGCTCCAACGACTCTTCGTTCCATGATTGCAGGAACCCAGCATGGTCGATGGTCGATTCGTACTCGGGAACTGATGCGGCAAGCATTGAAACGGGGGGAGCCAGTTCCACGGCACGAGGCACGCCGCCTTCTCGGATCTCGATCAAGTAGCGAATCAAGTCAACGAAGGAGGAATCGTCGGGTAGGAATTGAACCAACCCAGTTGGCATGAGGGATGCCTTCGAAGGCTCGAGCGATTCGATGTCCTCGGCGGAGAAGGTCTTCGATTCCCCCGTGCCCGTCACGACACGGACCGAAGTGTCCGTTCGTTCGCGAATCATACCCGTAACAACTTCGCCATCGGTGGTACGAATCAACGAAGTTCGATATGGATCGCGGATGCTCTTGGATGGTTCGAGAATCGCTTCCACCAACTCGGTATCGAGAATCGCCGAGCCATCGTCCCGTCGGGAGCGAGTCAGTTGCGGCCCGATGTCTGAGAGCGATTCGACCGTCGCATGGCATCGGGCGCACATCAATGCGGCTTGATGGAAGACGATCGAACCACGCAGCGGGTCGCCATCGGCCTTGGCTCTTGCAACCCAGGTTTCGGGCGGAACTTCGGTGAACCGACTTGTTCCGTCCTGGCCGTAGACCGATGTTGCCATGGGCAGGACCGCGACACTGGCAAGGAGCAAGCGAGCCGCGATCCAAAGAGTGTTGAAGTGCCTGGCTTGACGATTAGCTTTTGGCGACGATTTGAACTTTGCCGTGATTATCACAATGACCGTTATGAGGGTGGTGAAGATGTCCATCCACAAGATAATCAATGTGATCGCCGTGCGGGACCGCTGGGTGGCCGCAATCGGGACCATGCACATGGTCTTTTGCATGCCCGGAGCATGTATGCCCGCCGGTGCAGCTGGCCGGATTGTCAGCGGTGACTTCCAAGGCATGTTCTTCGACGACCCCGTTTGCGTCTTGGTGATGCAAATGGCCATCGTGCAGGTAATCGACATGGTCTCCGTGTTGAATGGCTGTGTGGCCACAGTTGGCACCGTGAACATGGTCATGGTTTGCGTGTTGATGCGTCATGGTCGCAATCTCCTTTTTCTTATCCTCAAGCGTTTAGAAATCGTTCTTCTTTGTCGGTCACTGGCCATCCGACTCGCAACCGTGGGCAAGTCCGTTGGCGATCAATTGAGCCACATGGTTATCCGCTAACGAATAAAACACGTGTTTTCCTTGACGGCGCGTGACGACAATCCGCTCGGCTCGCAGCAGTTTGAGCCGCTGCGAAATGGCTGGCAAATTGTCCTTCAATCGCTCCGTTAACTCCGAAACACACATTTCCCGATGGGCCAGGAGAGCCAGAAGGCTCAACCGCCGCTCATCTCCCAAGGCTCGGAAGATTGCGGCCGTGCGAGCGCAGACCTCCGAGCTCGGCAGCGGCAAGCTCGCCGCTCCGTGCCCATGGTCCTCGCCCAAGCATTCGCCTACGGTTTCTTGGTTCATCGGTGTTTGCGTTGTGATGTGGCTCTGTCCGGCGTTATTCAATCAGTCAACCAACTGATTGATCGTCAGTTATGATAGAACACTTGATGATTTCGTCAAGTGTTTTTGACGATGGGGGAAGGGGGACGGGATTTGGACAGCATTGACAGCATTGACGGTGTTGACCGTGGTGGAAGGGGCGCGGGATCCCGAGGGGGGCCGATCTTTATGTCGGCCTACCCACAGTCAATGCCGTCAATACCGTCAATGAGGTCAATCCCGTCAGTCCGGTCCTGGACATCAACGCCGTCGACGTGGTCAACGCCATCAGCGCCGACAACACCGCCTCGTCAATTCTGATTGCGACGATTACCTTCGCGCTGCAGAGCCTCGATTTCTTCTTTCAGAGGGCCCAGGTCCAAGACGGGCACGACCTCGGGCTCGCGAGGGCCGACTGAGCGTTGCTTGCACGTAAAGAACTCTGACAGGTAATGCTGCATGGCTTGCTTTTCAGGAACCTTGAATCGATCCCCCTTTTGCAAGATGGGGCGATAGTCGTGCATCTGTCCGAACTGGCGGTCTCCTGCAACTTGGCATGGAAACCAGTGCCCTTTGCCTTCAGCATCTTCCAAATAGAACTCGGGGTAGCAGTGATCGGGAATCCACACGCAGCGCGCGGGGATGCCGCTGGCTCGGCAGATGGCGATGAAGATGCCGGTCATCTCTTCGCAGTCCCCTTTCTTGTCCTTCATCGCTTCGCGGGTGTTGCGGATCGGACCGTTCACATACTCGATGTTCTCTCGCACCCAATCGTAGATGCGTTCTACATGGGTCCATGCATCAGGTGGCTCCGAAGCAGCAATCGATTTGGCCAGGCGTTTGATATCGGAAGTACTCGCGTCGATCAAAGGACTATTCCCCATCGCCCAATTGAGATCACGCCCGATCTTTTTCGGGATCACAAACACAGAGGTGTCCTTCGGCGGGTTGATGAACGATTTTTCGATCTCGACATCGAAGAGAAACTCGAGTTCACCTCCTGCTTGGATCACGGGTATGTTCATTACGAGCTGTCGTGCGGTCGTAGGTGCTTTGAGAGGGAGGTCCCGGAACTGCCAGAGCGCATTAGGGGGAATGCTCGATTCCGTGATGGTTACACGTTGTTCCGGCCAATCAGTTGGAAATGCGATCGTGGCGACAATCTGTGTGCAGATGTTGTCGTTCGCGAAGAACCTCATCCCAAATTGCATATCCAGCTTGCGAGGGGCAAAGACCTCGATCCCTTGATTTGCAGAGCCTGCACTGGAGGAATCGGCTGGCTCCGCGTCGTTGGAATCTTGCGCATGGGCTAGCGGCCAATCCGAAACCATCATCCCGGCGAAGAGCATCCACAACGAAACGAAACATCGTGCGCTCATTCGATGGCGTTTTTGGCTTACAGGGAGTGGCATCATGAAGGTTCTCCAGGAGGGAAGCGAGCGGCTGTCAGGGGCTCTCTTTCTCAGTGTGTTTGGCGGAATAGCATGTTGCATGCATCGACGACCGAAATGGGGGAATTTTCCTGTCTGGCAAAGTCTCCGATGAGCCTTGTGATCGTATTGTTCCGGTTATGCCGGATTTTCGGCGATCGGTCCGACCCGCACCCCTGAAGATTATCATTACAATGCACAGCCCGTATTCCCGAGTCTTTATCTGAAAAATCCATGATTCATCGCATCCCACCGATCTCTTTCTCCACAGCCATTGTCCTGATGGCGTGCACAATTTTTGCTTGGTGTCCGAACCGTTCGGACGCTCAAGAAGGGGCGTTACCGTTGCCAACCGGGGCCGAGCAAATCACCGATGCCCGTGTGACGAGCACGATCGCTTTTCTGGCAAGTGACGAGTTGGCGGGGCGCGGGACGGGAACGGCCGAGTTCGATATCGCGGCAGCGTATGTCGCCGCTCGATTCCGAGGTGCGGGCCTTGAAGGAGGAGGCGTCGATGGGAGCTTTTACCACGAGAGCAAGTCGACCGTATCTCGTGTTCCTGAACACGCGACGCTTGAGGATGCCGTAGGGGCACCGATCGCCCATTGGGGTTTACTGTCCGCGAATGATGAGCCTTGGGAGATGGAGAG
>JALOQW010000264.1 GCA_025459275.1 Pirellula sp. | reverse complement strand
GTGGTAACTCGGGCTGCCGACGGTTCGCTCAAGATTCGCGACTTCCATTCCGCAGAAATGATCTTCAAGACCCACTCTCAGGTTGGTGTGGATGATAGCAGTACCGATCTCGACCTTCGCGGCATGCCAATCTTTCGCGGGCTCATTGGCCCCATGCCGGAAGGAAAGAATATCGCTCGTTACGAATCCCCGGACGTCTTCGAGATGATGACCAAGGAATGGGCGACCAACAAACCTCGCCGTCGCCGCCGACGCACTGCGGCCGATCAAGAAGCCGCAATGGCTAGTGCCGAGCCGATGTCAGCTGAACCACTCGCTGGTTAGTTGTCCGGCACAAGCGCTGCCGCGTCCAGAGCCGCAAGGCCGTCGTAGATCCGCCGGGGCGGACTAGCGGCGCTTCGGGGCATCGCAGTGTTCAGAACAGATGCCGCTCGTTGTTATTCAACGATTGCGGCAGCCCGGCGAGCGGGGGATGTAAATCCCCTGTTTCTTCGCTGCGAGATCGATTGTTCGGTGAGTCAGCGAGTTGCTGCGAGACGGAAGCCGAATCGGAGAAACAGTGGGTTAACACCCACCGCTCGCCGACTGGACCGTTCGCTTGCTATGGGACCGATCAGATTGGATTTCCCTTCCAACGCGTAAAGGCTTCTAACGCGAAGAACTCGGGGAGTCCGATTCGGTTGTAGTTGTCTGCGGTACCGCGATTCCGATCTTCGGCCCGTTGCCAAAACTCGCGAGGATCGCTTCCGGGGAAGAGGGCTTTGTCTTTCTGACTTTCGTGCATGAAGATGGCTTGCCGCTTGAGAGCGATTTCGCTGGGGCTTAACGGCACAGCGATCTCGATTTCATGCAACGGGTATTCTTGCCATGCCCCCCGATATAGCAACACATCGGGCACCGGTTCCCCCTGCGCTTTCCATTGCAACAGAACGCTGAAGATGGCTTCGGCGCAGACGCGGTGCGTGCCGTGTGGGTCAGCCAGATCGCCGGCAACATAGATCTGATCGGGTTGGAGTCTTCGCAATAGCTCGTCGAGGATGGCGATATCATCCGGGCCAACCGGATTCTTGGCGATGGTCCCGGTACGGTAAAAGGGAAGGTCAAGAAAGTGGAGATTCGCTTCCTTGCATCCGATAGCGAGCGCGCCGGCTCGTGCTTCGTTCTTTCGAATCAGCCCTTTGATGCGTAGGACAGCATCGGTATCCGGCTGACCTGGCCTTTTGTTCTTGATCGACTCGCGTATTTGATGCGCAATGGTTGTCGATCGTTCGGTTTCGATTTCGAAGATGCGGTTGTACTCCGCGACCAAATCGGCAACGAGCCTCGCATCATGATCGAAGACCGCGATGTTCCCGCTGGTCATGTAAGCGATATGGACATCATGTTGATCATGGATCAATCGAATCAGCGTTCCACCCATGCTAATGACGTCGTCGTCTGGGTGCGGGCTGAAGCACAGGGCCCGCTTTGGCTCAATGCCTGCAGGATGGTAGTTGATCGTATCGAGCATCCACTGGAAGACTTTTTGCGAAAGCCTCTCCGGAGGGCCATGATGTCGCAGCAATTGATGCAAATCGTGAGCGCGATAGTCATCGGCATCGAGTTTCAAAAGTGACTTGCCGGTTTGGTTGCACAACCACAGCACGGCCCGCTTGATCAAGTCGTCGGTCCAATCGACGTTATGAAGTCGCCACGGCGTGAAGTAGCCTTTGAGCTGCGACGCGGCCGGAGTATCGAGCAACGTTCGAACATCTCCGTGCTCTTGCAAGAACGAAGCGGGAACACGCTCCGAGATAGGGCCCTCCAAGGCGTCGACGATGATTTTGGCTTTGTGTTCTCCGATGGCCATCAAGAGGACACGTTTCGCGGACAGGATCGCTTGCAGTCCCACGGTTAAGGCTTGCGTCGGAACGTTTTCCTCGCCGAAGAAATCACTCGCGACTCCTCGTCGCGTGATCGGGTCCAACGTGCACAAACGCGTGCGGCTGCGGCGCGCGGAGAATGGTTCGTTGAATCCGATGTGGCCATTCATGCCAATACCGAGCAGAACGAGATCGAACCCGCCGGCTTGTTGGATGGCTTCATCGAATCGGCGGCAGTGCAGATCAACGTCGCTGGCATGCACATTCCCATCCAGACAATGGACTTGTTCGGTCGGAATGTTGACGTGCTGGATCAGTTGTTCATGTAGCCATGTGCGGTGCGATTGAGGGCTGCCGTTGGGAAGACCGTAGTATTCATCCAGCAGAAACAACACGACGCAGGATAAATCGATAGACTCCTCGCGATGCAATCGAATCAATTCTCGCAGGGTCGACAAGGGGGTTGAACCTGCAGGAAGACCGATGACCGTCCTCTGTCCCAACGCTGCCCGTTCGCGAACCAATCCCGCTACAATGTGCGCCGCATAATGGGCCAGTTCATGGACCGTTTCAAAACAGAACGCGGGGATGTGAGTCCCGGAAATCGGGCGAGCTTTGGGGCTTCTTGAAGATGTCTCCATAGAATGCGATGTTCTAGCGATACAATAGGCGCGACGGGGTTCGAAGTATGTCTCTTGCTTGAGGTCCACTCCAGTGTACTCGGAAACCTTAAAACTGCATGAGGCGCTGCGGCGTTTGAACCACAGGTTGGTTCTGGTGGAAAGCTGCACCGCTGGCATGGTAGCGGCGGAATTGGGGCAAATTCCCGGCATTTCAGACTATTTGTGCGGTTCGCTGGTCGTTTATCGCAACGATTCCAAAGCCAAATGGCTCGGGATCGCGCAAGAGTGGCTCGACGATCCCAAGATCGGACCGGTCAGTCTCCAGGTCACGGAAGCCTTGGCACGGTCCGCTCTGGATCGCACACCGGAAGCTACCATCGCAGCGGCGATCACCGGCCACTTGGGTCCCGGCTCACCACCGGACCTCGATGGTGTGATCTATGGCGGAGTGGCTGCGAGGATCAACGCGTCGTCTCCCCAGGAGTACTCCGTCAAGGTCAAAAAGCTTCGCCTTGGCAATCCAGCGCCTATCGACTCCCGAGACATCGATCGCCGCCGCGCTCGACAAACGGAAGCCATGCAACGCTTGATTGACTTCCTCATCGATCGGCTGCATGCCTCCGGTTGAGGATCTGCGTTATAATCCACCGTCTTGGTCAGTGATCCTAGGGCTTAGGGCTTATGAGGCAATGGACATGCCGGACTTCGGCAAAGCTTTCGAAGAAGTACGCCGTCGACTTTGGAACAGTCTGCGCGATTTGTTTCCGATCATCGCGGTCGTGGCATTCTTTCAAGTCGTCGTGTTTCAACAGCCGTTGCAGAATTTTGGCCAGATCTTGATTGGTATCGTATTGGTGGCTGTGGGCCTGACGTTGTTTGTGTTTGGATTGGAGGTCGGGCTCTTCCCACTGGGCGAAGAGATGGCGTACGCATTTGCCAAGAAGAGCGTTCTGAGTTGGTTAGTCCTGTTCGCGTTTGCCCTCGGTTTCGGAACGACGTTTGCGGAGCCAGCGTTGATCGCTGTGGCTGGCAAAGCAGGGGAGTTGGCCGCTGCCGAAATGGATCCTTTGGCTCAAGAAGAGTATCAGCGAGATTACTCATTCGCACTTCGTGCCACGGTTGCGACGGCTGTGGGATCGGCCTTGGTGTTAGGGGTCTTTCGTATTCTGTTGGGCCTGCCATTGCACCTGATCATCGTTGCTGGGTATATCCTCGTGATGTTGCTGACACCGTGGGCGCCCCCTTCCATCGTTGCGGTCGCCTACGATTCGGGAGGGGTTACCACTTCGACGATTACCGTCCCGCTCACGACCGCTTTGGGGGTGGGACTGGCTTCGAGTATTCGAGGACGCAGCCCGTTGCTGGACGGGTTTGGCTTGATCGCCCTTGCATCGCTCATTCCAATTCTGTTCGTTTTAGTCTTTGGGATCGTCTGGACATGATTCTCCTCGAGCAATTGTTCTGGACGTTTTTGTCGACGCTTCGCGATGTGGCACCGATTCTGTTGGTCATTGGATTTTTCCAGGCCGTCGTATTGCGTCAAAGAATCTCCAACTGGCGTCAGGTAGCAGTTGGCGTCGGATGCGTCATCTTGGGGCTGACTGCATTCTTGGTAGGGCTCGAGTTGGCTCTGTTTCCTTTGGGAAATGCCATGGCTGAGCAGCTGGCGGATCCGCGATTTGTTCTGGGTTCGGATGCCGAGAATCTCATGGCCGCGCCAACGCCGTGGTATCGATTCTACTGGACCTATATCTTTGCGTTTGCCATTGGATTCAGCGCAACGATCGCGGAGCCAGCCTTATTGGCCGTCGCTATCAAGGCGCACGAAGTTTCTGGGGGGACTTTGAAGGTATGGCCTCTGCGAGCCGTGGTCGCATTGGGTGCGGGGATTGGGGTCACGCTTGGAACGTTTCGTATCGTCACGGGGATACCCCTGACCTACTTCATTTTCGCGGGGTATATCCTCATCATCATTCAAACGCTCTTTGCTCCGAAACAGATTGTGCCGCTGGCTTATGATTCTGGCGGAGTGACCACATCCACGATCACCGTTCCACTCGTTGCGGCCATGGGTTTAGGTTTGGCAACCCAAATTCCAGGACGATCTCCCTTGGCCGAAGGGTTTGGGATGATCGCCTTGACGGTTTTGTTTCCGATGATGACGGTCATGGGATACGCTCAAATCGCCGCATGGTGGCAATCGCGGACCCGGAACAAGAAAGCTGAGTTGGACTCATGATGGCGATTCTCATGGAACATGCGATTCTTCCTTTCCCTGCCTTATGCGAGGTTCTATGCACTTCAAATTGATCATTGCATTGGTCGACGACGACAAGACGCAGGCGGTTATCGATGCAGCTCGTGATGCCGGCTCGACCGGCGCCACGATTATCGGCAATGCGCGCGGCGAGGGCCTGAAGCCTACGAAATCGTTTTTCGGACTGTCATTAGAATCCCAAAGAGATGTGCTGCTGTTCCTGGTGGAATCGCACCTGAGTCGTTCCATTCTCGAAACCATCTCAGCCATCGCTCATTTCGAAGACAAACCCGGCACGGGGATTGCCTTTCAGCTTGACGTCGAAGATGCCGTCGGCGTCAGTCACCAAATCCAAGAACTCACCCAAATCGTGGAGCAGAAATTATGACGGAGATTCGGAAAGTTCGCGTAGGGGATGTGATGAAAACCTCCTTCGATCTTGTCGACGGCAAACTGACGGTCAAAGAGGCTTTGTTGGGAATGAAGCATCCCGAAACTCGAGCCTTGATCATTGATCGAAGGGACGACGAAGATGAATATGGCATCGTACTCATTTCGGACATCGCAAAGAAGGTTTTGGCTGCCGATCGATCCCCCGATCGAGTCAATCTCTATGAGATTATGGCCAAGCCTGTTTTGAGCGTTCCGCCAGAGATGAATATTCGGCATTGCGCACGCTTGCTTGAGCGGTTCTCGATCATGCGGGCTCCGGTGATTCGAGACCGACAGGTCGTCGGGATCGTCAGCTTTCACGATCTGGTTCTTCGAGGTTTGATGGATCTTTGCCGATGATGCTCAAACTTAGCGTTTACGCGCCAGATCCAGAAAGAGATCGTATCGGGCTTTCATCTCGATCAGGCTGTCTCCTCCGAGCTTGTCGATGAGGGCAGAGGCAACTTCGAAGGCGACGACATGTTCGACGATGATCGCAGCCGCCGAGATGGCGCATACGTCGCTTCGCTCGTAGTTCGCACGATGGGGCTGTTTGTCTTCCATGCGTATGGAATCCAACGGCTTGCGCAAAGTACTGATCGGTTTCTTGGCAGCTCTTAAGATCAGGGATTGACCGTTGGTCATGCCCCCTTCCAAGCCTCCGGCGTTGTTGCTGGGACGCGTATAGCCCAGATGAGGAAGGTGCGTCAGCGACGGATCATGATGAATCGGATCATGCACTTCCGAGCCTCGTCGTCGTGCGGCTTCAAAGCCCATACCGATCTCCACCCCCTTGATCGCTTGCACCGCCATCACGGCCTGCGCCAATCGGCCATCCAGTTTGCGGTCCCATTGAGCGTGCGTTCCTAGGCCAAACGGCAATCCATCGACGCGGACTTCGACGATCCCTCCAAGCGTATCCCCTTCGTCTGCGGTTTGGTCGATCAAGGCTTCGGCGTCACGATCCCGTTCCGGAACCACACTGTAAATGGAACTCGCATCGCGGAGCGATCGCACGTCTGCGATAGATCGTTGGCGCGTGTCAGCGTGTCCGAGGACCATTGGTCCCAGTTCGACGACATAACTGATGGTCTCGATTCCAAACTCGCGGAGCAAGAGTCGTGCAAGTGCGCCTGCGGCAACTCGTACGGCCGTTTCGCGAGCACTGGACCGTTCCAAGACTCCGCGGATCGAGCCGAGGTACTTGATGGCTCCCGTCAGGTCGGCGTGCCCCGGTCGAGGTCGCTCGAGCTCCTTGAGCCGCTCGAGTTTGTAGTCGTTGTTGACGACCTGCAAGGTGATCGGAGATCCAAGCGTTGT
>JALOQW010000542.1 GCA_025459275.1 Pirellula sp. | reverse complement strand
TTGGTTCACCTGTTCGGTGCCGCCATTCGCGAGCCGTTGCGGATTGCCTCCTGTTTGATCTTTGCGGCTCTCATCAATTGGAGACTGTTGCTGCTGTCGATGGTTTTGGCGCCGCTGCTCGTTGCCATCGTAGCCTTTTTCAATCGTCGTATTCGCCGCACCGCTTCTTCGATCTTATCGAAGAACGCTGGGTTCCATGAAGTCTTGCTCGAGGCCTTGGGCAATATCTTTACGGTCCAAGCCTTCACGATGGAACCCCATGAGACACAACGATTTTCGCAAGCCACTCGCGACATGCGGCGAATGAGCATGCGGATGATCTTTTGGAATGGCGTGGGCAAACCGTTCACCGAACTTGTCGGAGTTGCGATGGTGGCGATCACCGTGTGCGCGGGTGCATACCTGGTTGTCAACAAACAGACGCATCTCGGTTTTCTTCGGGTGTGCGACACGCCGATGAGCGTGACCGACTTGCTTATCTTCTTTGGATTGTTGATCGGTGCCAGTGACCCGCTCCGAAAGCTGTCGGGAGTATCGGTCATGATCTATCAAGGGGTGGTCGCCGCGAATCTTCTCTATGGCATTTTGAATACCAAGCCTGTCTTGGAGGAACCTGAGGTTCCGAAGACCATCCTTGGTCGGCACCATACGCTCGCCTTGAAGAATGTGGAGTTCCATTACCATGAAAGCCAACCGGTCTTGCGCGATGTCAGCTTGACCATTCCGTTTGGTAAAACGATCGCCATCTTGGGCTCGAATGGTAGTGGCAAATCGACGCTGATTCAGTTGTTATGCCGATACTATGATCCGACATCGGGCACAATCACCTTAGACGGCATCGATATCCGTGAGCTCGCGCTGTCCGACATCCGCCAACGCATCACGTTGGTTTCTCAAAGCACTGAGTTGTTCAATCGATCAGTCTATGAAAACATCCTCTACGGCAACCCGTCAGCGACTCGAGAAGATGTGGAGCATGCGGCTCGATTGGCGCATGCTCACGAATTCATTACTTGTTCGCTGAGCGATGGATATAACACGGTGGTTGGCCAGGGTGGGCAGAAACTTAGCGGCGGTCAACGTCAGCGGATCGCTCTGGCTCGAGCTATTTTGCGTAAGCCTGAGATTTTGATTTTGGACGAGTCGACCAGTCAGATCGATATGGCGAGCGAGCTGCAGATCCGCGAAACGTTGCAGGCCATGAAGGGTCAAATGACCATCATTATCATCACCCACCGCGAAGCCCTCATCGCATTGGCAGACGATGTATACACCATGAAATCTGGTACATTCGAAGAACCAGATATGCCGCACACGGCAGCGGCCTAGTGATCCCATGATCCTGCTTTCACCATCGAGATTTCTCCATTGAGGTTGTTGTGAAGAAGAATCCGAAGCGCAGTGAGGTTCCCACGGACGATACCTGGGATCTTTCGAGTCTGTATCCCAACGATGCCGCATGGCAAGAAGCGATACCAGAACTCGAGCAACTGATCGACGGGTTTGCAGAGTTCCAGGGAACACTTTCGCAGTCGGCAGCTCGGCTGGCTCAGTGCCTGGACCACGATGTCCGGACCGATCGCTTGGCAGAACGGATCGGCACCTACGCCTTTCTCAAGACCACCGAAGACCAGGCCAACAGTACGTACCAAGCCTTTCAAGCTCGATACCAGAACCTCGCAACACGTGCAGGTCAAGCAGCCAGCTTCATTCGGCCCGAAATCCTCTCCATTCCAACGGAAGTCATGGAGAGCATGGTGCAGGATCCGTGCCTGGCTCCCTACCGACTTGTCCTGGACCGCATCAATCGCTACCCACGGCGATGTGCGGCGCAACGCCTTTCATCAATACTACGCCGAGTTTTGCGCTCACGAGAATACGCTGGCAGCAACCCTTGCAGGCAGCATTCATACGGATGTCTATTATGCGAGGGCTCGCAACTACCCGAGCGCTCTCGAAGCCTCCTTGTTCGCCGACAATGTTCCGACCAGTGTCTACGACAATCTCATTGCTGCAGTACGGGAACATTTGCCCTCGGTGCATGCCTACTTCGAGTTGCGCCGGCGCAAGATGCAGATCGATGAAATACACCATTACGATACTTACGTTCCGATACTGTCCGATGTCCCATCGCATCACACTTGGGACCAGGCCGTCGATGTGGTGCTCGCCTCGCTCGAGCCCTTAGGAGAGGGGTATTGTCAGACACTGGCCAAAGGTCTGCGTGGACGTTGGTGTGATCGCTATCCCAACCAAGGCAAACAGAGCGGCGCCTTCAGCTGCGGGACGTTTGATGGCGATCCGTATATCCTAATGAACTACAAGCCCGACGTCCTCAACGATGTCTTTACGTTGACTCACGAGGCTGGGCATTCGATGCACAGTTTCTATTCCGCTCGAAGCCAACCGTTTCAATACTACAACTACACGATCTTCGTAGCAGAGGTCGCCAGCACTTTCAACGAACAATTGCTCGCCGATTATCTGATTCGTCACGCGGACAGCAAGTCCGAGCGCGCAGCGATCATCAATCACGAGATCGATAGCATCCGAGCAACGATCGTTCGCCAGACGATGTTTGCCGAGTTCGAGAAGATCACCCACGCGATGGCCGAAGCGGGCGAACCGCTGACGGTGGCCTCGATCAAGGAAGTCTATCATCGGTTGTTGCAAGATTACTTTGGGCAGAACTTCGTGCTCGACGACGAACTGCAATTGGAGTGTTTCCGGATTCCGCATTTCTATCGCGCGTTTTATGTGTACAAGTACGCGACCGGACTCTCGGCGGCGATTGCTCTGTCCCAGCGCGTGATGAAGGGTGGAGCCGATGAGCTATCGCAATATCTCAAGTTCTTGCAGGGTGGTTGCAGCAAGGACCCACTGGACCTGCTGCGCGATGCGGGAGTGGATATGACCCGTCCCGAGCCGGTGCGGACCGCCTTATCCCGCTTTGCGGAACTCGTCCAAGAGCTGGATACGCTCCTTTAGCTCCAGCCCCGTTCACCGCCCTGGCGAGCGGGGGATGTCAATCCACTGTTTCCCCAACCCGCCTCAAGCAAAGCAACAAAGCCACGGTGACCCGCTCGGTGACGGCTCCGATACCGACCCCGACTGAGTAGCAGACGAGATCTGTCCACAAGAATCCGAATCCCAGTACCAAGCCGCCGACGGTGGTCTGTCGGATGGAATCGATCCATGGTGCATGATAAAGCTGACTGATCTCGACCAAGAGCGCGAGGAATAGAGAGACAGCCGCTCGCGCAAGGATCGGCCGACCAGAAATAAGCGTGCTGACCAAGAAGAACAACATCAACGCCCACAGTGTGTCACCGGCATATTCCGCCATGAATGCAGGCAACTGCCCACGGTATCGGCGTGATGCCAAGCCCGCAATGACGGCGACTGTCGCGGCGGTGAAATAGACGAATCGAGAGTACAACGTGGGGACACACACTTGTTCCTGCCCCGCGCAACGTGGGGACATACACCTTCTTCTCGGATCGGAGGAGAGTACAACGTGGGGACACACACTTTCCAGGGGCAGCCCATTATGGAATGCAAGCTCACTCAACACGAGCGGACTTCCGAAGCCATGGGCTGTGTCCCCGTTGTGGGTTTCCTCCCCGCAGTGGGTTTCCGTCCCCGCTGGAGGTTATCCCTACTCGGGATTCCATCGTGTCTGGGCATTGGTTTGAGGGCCGGATGGGGCGACAAAAGACTCGCTGTGTAGAACTACGCCCTGTCCGTTTCCGATGATCGGTGCACCCAAACGGTGTTTCTTTCGGCCCTTCAGACCTTGGCTATTCTCCTCCATCGTGAACCGGCAGCTACCGCTGCTGGCTGAAGTTCTGCCGGGCCATTCGGCCCTCCATTC
>JALOQW010000263.1 GCA_025459275.1 Pirellula sp. | reverse complement strand
GCTGCACCTCGACAGCGGCGAGTGCCGTCTTGTCGCTCTATGCGAATGGCGGGCGTTTCACTCGGGGGCAACATTTTGTTAAAGATGTTGGCTCGCCATGCTATGGATCCCGTCATGCATCCTTTTGGATTCGAGGTGGATTACGCCATGTCGATCGCACCACCGATCGATCTGTCGGCCTGCTGCGAGAATATGGAGAAAGGGATCAACCGTTTGTACGGCGGATACTTTATGCGTTCCCTCAAAAAGCAAGCGCAGCGACGAGGAGAGCTCTGGCAGCAATGGCGAGAGGTGCTGCGCACGGCCGATTACCGATCGATTCGCCGTTTTGATGAGACCGTGACAGCGCCCCTCGCTGGGTATGAGGGCGCGGAGGACTACTATCGGGCGGGTTCATCGATCGACGAGTTAGTTTCCATTAGGGCAAGGACAACCATCCTCGTCGATGTGCATGATCCTATTGTCCCGGCTTACTTGTTCGATAAGGCCGCGTACTCACCCACGACGCGACTGATCAAGACCAGGTATGGTGGCCATGTCGGGTATTTGCATCGCGTCCGAAAGGACAGTCGTTCAGCCACGGGTTCATGGCACCGCTGGGCAGATGACCGCATTGCGATGGAATTAGCAGATCCTCGGGTTGCAGTATGAATAATCGCTTGAAGACCGGTATGATTTGCTCGTTGTTGCTCGCTTGCCTCGCGAGCCTAACTGCCCATGGTCAGTTCGACGATGGCCGGGCGTATCGCCACACCGATCTGCCGGCGTATCGCCACACGGATCTGATCGTACCCCCGCCCAGTAATATCGGTCCGAGGATGAGCCGAATCGCGTCGATCTTTGTGGATCAATGCATGGGTTGCCATAACGAGCAGCAAGCCGAAGGGGGGTACTCCATGGCGACTCCGGAGGCCCTATGGAAGCCAGGAGATTCCAAACAGCTACCGATTACCAAGGATCCCAAGCGACCCAACGACGAAGCCTGGGGGGAACTTTATCGGCGGCTCGTTACCAACGACCCATCGATTCGTATGCCCAAGGACTCGGAGCCTTTGGATCAGGACAGCCAGGATGCCATCTTGGAATGGTTGGCTTATGGAGCGATTGTCGATGGAGCGGTCGATGCCCCGCTGGAGTCTTTCGTTCCCCAACAACTCTCTACCGAACCCAAATGGAATTCGTATCCACGACCGCATGCAGTGGCCTCGTTAGCGGTCGATGCAGTGCATCAAGTGCTCTTCGCGAGTGGAGCTTATGAAGTACTGGCATGGTCCATGGACGGAAAGCTCCTGGGGCGAATTCCAGTGCGAGGTCGTTTCGTCAGCGACATCGAATGGAATGGGGTTGCAGAGCGTCTATACGTCTGCTCAGGTACACCAGGACAACTGGGCTTTGTGGAGAGCGTGGCGTGGTCACACGAAACCGGGGACACCAATGAGGCCCTGCGCGTCGCGCATTGGGTAGCCCGTGATGTGCCGCTTGATTGCGCCATTTCTCCGGCAGGAGATCGGTTGGCGGTTGGGTTGCTCGATGGATCGATTTTGGTTCAAGACGCGTATTCGAACTCGACCATTTGGAGGTCGGCGGCGCATGCAGCGGCTGTCACTTCGGTCGACTGGTCTCAGGATGGCAAACATCTGATGACCTCCTCTCGAGATCGCATGGCCAAGTCCTTTGAGGCACAGAAAGGGGATGTGGTAACGAGTTTTGCCGACCATGAACGGACTGTTGCTTCTGTCCGCAGTTTAAGCTTGGGTTGCGTCACCATGGACGAAGCAGGTGTCCTTCGCATGTATCCAGGCGGTACCTCTTCCAACTCTCGAGCCAGCCGCGGTGGATTTGCTCAGCGAACCCCAAAAATGGCGTCGGACCGCGAGCTCGTGGTTATTCCAGTCGAAGGTCAACTTCGTCGCTTCCAATTTCGCACAGAAGAAGTCGATGACGGCAAGGACAAGGAGGGGAAGGAAAAGAAGAAGCGAGTGTGGATCATCGACGAGTTGCCAAAGTTATCCTGGCCCACGACACCGGGAGGGCCTTCGGATCAAGAGTTGCCGTTGTGCGTGGTGGTTGCTAATGGAACATCGAAAACCATTGCAGCCGGATTCGTGGATGGCACCATCTTCCTTTGGCGAGACGACGCGTCAGAGCCGATACGGCTCAGCAACCAAGTTCCATAGACGCAACACCTTTCGGTGACGCTATCTGTGCAGTGGATTTCATTAAAGCTCCTGAAACACAGGGAAGTTCAACAACTTCCACGACCTTGTATGCACTCCTTCTCGTTTAGCCGCAGTACCGTTCAACGAAGGTCGTGGCGTAGGCATCCTGCCTGCGAACTGCATGAAATGTAGTGCAAGCATTGCTGATATAACGGCGCATCTTGACAGGCTTGAAGCCTATCCCACTTTCATTGAACAGTATTGCTGTTTAACGAAGCAGCGATCATGGTTGCACGAAGGGCTTCTTGCGTTGAAAGAGCGCGCGATGTTGAGCAAGTTCTTTTCGAAGAACAGGATCGGTGGTGAGTTGCATGGCTTCGTTGATTGATGCTACTGCGGAGCTAAAGTCACCGTTGGCAGCCTGAGCGACGCTCAAAACATGCAGTCGATGAGCGTTGACCTCACCCTCACTCGCTTCGATCGCACGCATGGCAGTCTTGAGAGCGGTTTCCGGATTTCGGAAGTACTCGTCGGGGCAGGTAGCCATCATCCAAGCCGCATTCTGCAATGCTCTTGGATCATTGGGAGTCAACTGCATCGCTTTTTGGTAAGCGGAAGCGGCTTCTTTCCAACGAGCCATCGATTGACACATGTCGGCGTAGTCGGTGGCAGCCTCACCTGATTCGGGTTGCAATCGCATCGCGGTTTCGTAGTCAGCCAAGGCGCCGTCAAGATTTTCAGCGTAGGTTCGCGCCTTGGCTCGAGCCGTATGCATCCCCGCGTCGTCCGGGGATAGCTCGATCGCTTTGTCGTAGTCGACGAGCGCATTCGTCCAATCCTCCTGTTGGGCTCGAAGCTCGGCGCGATTGAAGTAAGCCTCTGCAAATTTGGGTTGCCGTTCGATGGTTTTTCCAAAGGCTTGAATGGCTGCATTGACTTCACCAGCCAAGGCAAGAACGACGCCTAAGTTGTGATGGGCTCGCCAACGGCTATCGTCGTATTGAATGGAGAGTGCAAAATCTTCGGCGGCGCTGAGATCGAGTTTGGTGGCTTCTTCGATATGTCCATCGCGGACCATTTGGGCCGCCATGTCTGTCCGAATCTCGCCTCTTCGGTTCGCTCCCCAACTGAGCAGCTTCTTGGCGTAATCTCGCTCGGCAGCGCTCCGGGTTGTATCCTTGGCGATGGTTCGACAGCCTTCGACGACGCTGTTGAATTCGATCACAGAGTTGGCGCGGGTGCTGCGATCGAATAGTGCCTGCAGATCGGGGGCGATGTCGGTCGTGGCGGATTCTACGGTTTCTTTGTCTCCCCAACCCGTCCTGGGCGTGCGATCCTGGGCCCAACTCGAAATGGCGGAGGTCCCGATGCTGCATGCCCCCATCGAAACAATCAACCACAACTTTGCCTGAAACCGACGATTTTTCATTCTCAATCCTCACATGGTAGTGCAGCCTTTGGGAAGGGCATTAAGATACCAAAAAATCCTGATCGGTTCACCAACACCTCGGACTCCAAAATGCCTGCTACAGATGCGTTCGTGCGTCGTTTGCACGAAATCCTCCTTCGAGTCTCCGACATTCAAAACCAGATCGATCGAGGCCCCAAACAACTTCAGTTGGCCCAAACACAGCTTCAGTCGGCCAAAGATGCGGTCTTGCAATGCAAGGAGTCGATCAAACAGAAACGGATGGACGCGGATCGAAAACAGCTGCAACAGCGGGAGCGGGAAGCCAAGTTGTATGAATGGCAAGGTAAGCTGAACGCCGCAACAAACAATCGCGAATACCAGGCCGTCAAAGAACAGATCGCCGCCGATACCCAGGCCAATAGCGTCCTCTCGGACGAAATTTTCGAGATTCTCGAGTCGATCGATGCCGCCCAAGCCACGCTCGCGGAACTCGACGCCAAACTGCTGGTCGTTCAAGCCGATACCGCTAAGGCGGAAGCTCGTATTCAAGAGCGAATGGCAACCCTCAAAATGGATTTGGAACGAGCCCAGTCCGAATTGAAGGCTGCCGAATCGGAATTGCCCGGCGATTTCTCGGATACGTACTATCGCATGGTCGAGTCGCGGGGGTGTGAGGCGATGGCTCCACTCGATGATAAATCATGCGGCGGATGCAACACCACCTTGCCCCCTCGATTTCTAGACCAGTTGCGACTTGGCAACCCAATACCATGTCCCAGTTGCGGTAGGCTTCTTTACCGCCCGGAGTAATCCTGTTCCTCAGGCTGTGAACCGGAATCGCACTGCCTCCGGACGGGATCGTTTTTTCCCCAATCCATGATGGTCCCATCCTTGCCAACTGGTTCCTTGCACCCTCGTATCGATGCTGCATTGGCATCATTACCGACGCATCTCGTGGAGCGAACTCGCGCGATCGCGAAACCTTCCACGCGTGATTTGCGGAATGAGGATACGATCCCCAGCGGCCCCGTTGTCTATTGGACTCATCACGCACAGCGGGTTGATGAGAACCCCGCTCTCGATGTTGCGCGAATCATTGCGGCTAGACTTCAGCGGCCACTCTTGGTCTATCAGGGTTTGAGTCAATCCTACCGATACGCTTCGGATCGGCATCACATCTTTCAATTGCAGTCTGCGAAAGTCCTGAGTCGTTCGTATCGAAATCTTGGGATGCGATACGCACTTCATGTCGAGACCGAAGAGGACTCAGAACGATCGCTTTTGCGATTAGCGAATTTGGCATGCTTGTTAGTGACGGACGACTTTCCTGGCGAGCCTACGTTGCGTTGGATGGAACGTTTGGCTCATTTGCCAAACCTGAATTTGCTCGCCGTCGACACCGCTTGCGTCGTACCCATGCAACTTGTGGGGCGCGCGTTCGATAGAGCTTTTGCATATCGCGATGCGACGAAGAAGCTTTATCAAGAACGGGTCGACCTGCTATGGCCGTGTGTGGATGAGAATCCGGAGCCGTATGCAAGAGATTTGCCGTTCCAAGCGATCGACATCGAGAACTGCGATCTTTGGGAGTTGGTCGCCCGATGCCGCATCGATCACGGAGTTCCCGCTGTGGCGGATACGGTAGGGGGATCGGACGCGGGCTACCAACGATGGCAGGCCTTCCTGGAGGGCCCCTGTCGGCACTACGCGGCAAAACGGAACGATCCGCTAGCAGGTGTCGCCAGCCGCATGTCCGCATACTTGCACTACGGAATGGTATCGCCGATGCGACTGGCGAGGGAAGCCAATGCTCGGAAGGCAGAGAAGTACCTGGACGAGTTATTGATTTGGCGAGAACTGGCCTACAGCTTTTGCTTCTATCGACCGGACCACGCGAGCTTATCTGCGTTGCCCCATTGGGCGACCCAGACCTTGATGGAGCATGAATCCGATCCGCGTTCTGCGATCTATTCCTGGGAGAGTTTGGCTCGTGCCAAGACCGACGACCGATTATGGAACGCGTGCCAAGAAAGCCTGATCCGTCACGGGGAATTGCATAACAACGTTAGGATGACTTGGGGAAAGGCCATGTTGCATTGGACTTCCAATGCCGCAAGTGCCTTGGAATGGCTGATCGATCTCAATCATCGCTTCGCCTTGGATGGACGCGACCCCGCTTCGTATGGTGGGATTCTGTGGTGCCTCGGTCAATTCGATCGCCCGTTCACTCCCGAACAATCGGTCCTTGGAACGGTTCGCGATCGGCCGACCGAGGAGCATGCTCGGCGAATCAAGCTGGATGCCTACGAGAATCATGTACGCCGGCCCATCTGCTCCAAGTCGATCCGCGTTGCCATAGTAGGTGCGGGCCTCGCGGGAAGCATGTGCGCTCGCACACTCGTTGACCAAGGCATCGGTGTCACACTCTTCGAGAAGTCGCGTGGGCCGAGCGGACGATGCGCCACGCGTCGTGGGGATGATCACATCTTGTTCGATCATGGTGCCCCGTACATCGAGTTCACCGATCGACGCTGGGATCTGTACGTTCGATCCTGGGAGCAGGATGGTATCCTCGCCCCTTGGCATGGAAACTTCGTGCAATGGCAAGGAAACGCGTTGCTCCCACAGCCATCAACGCGAATGCGTTGGGTGGGTGTTTCGGGAATGAATCGGCTCGGGAAGCACTTGGCTGAGGATTTGCATGTTGTTCCACAGACTCTTGTAAGCCGTGTTCGAGAGAGAAACTCAGCGCATGAATTGATTGCCACGCGTACCGACCATGCGTCGATCGAAGAGGAGTTATCGTTAGGCGCGTTCGACGTGGTGGTGTTCGCCGTGCCTGCGGAACAAGCCCGACCGTTGGTGCCGTCGACATGTTCCTGGTATCGCGATCTACCAACAGAATCTCATTCCCCTTGTTGGACACTGATGGTCTCGTTCCAGAATCGTTGGGACGTCCCGTTCGATGGAGCGCGATCTCACGATGGACCGTTTGCTTGGCT